>CAMKFY010000010.1 GCA_946411985.1 uncultured Clostridiaceae bacterium | reverse complement strand
CGAATTTGAAGTGCAAGCAGAACCGCTAGATGCGCAAATTCCATATGAGTCTAACATTAAAAGCAACGATTCGCCTTCTATTCCTTCAAAAGATATGTTCAAATTGCCTGCTAGCCTACTTTCTAGGCTCCCGTTTATATGCACCTTTTTTATGTTTTTTATAATTCCGGTTAGCAGCATATCTCTTAAAATTTTTACTTTGTTTTCCTTTTCGCATATATTTTTTGTTGCATTTTGCAGAGCCGCAGCTAAGCCTACTATATATGCCACATTTTCTGTGCCAGGCCTTAAAGTTCTCTCCTGGCCGCCACCATGCATTAGGTTTGTTATTTTTGTGCTTTTTTTAACATATAAAACGCCGACGCCCTTTGGCGCATTAATTTTATGGCCAGACATAGAAAGCATATCTATATTTTCTTCGCTTAAATCTATTTTAACGTGGCCAACGGCTTGAACAGCGTCTGTGTGGAAAACAACGCTATGTTCTTTACAAATTTTAGAAATTGCGCCTATATTTTGAATTGTGCCTATTTCGTTATTTGCATACATTATAGAAACTAAAGCGGTGTTTTCGTTTAAAGCTTTTTCCAAATCTTTTGGGTTTAAAACGCCATCTTGGTTAACCGGGAGATAGGTTACGTTAAAACCGTTTTTTTCTAAATGTTTGGCAGCGTTTAAAACGGAGTGATGTTCAAAGCTTGTTGTTATTATGTTTTTTTTGCCTTCTTTGGCTTTTAAATATGCAACAGCCTTTATGGCCCAGTTATTAGATTCGGTGCCGCAAGATGTGAAATATATTTCTTGTGGGTTTGCGCCTAGCGATTTGGCTATTTTTGCTCTAGCGTTTTCTAAAGCAAACTTTGCAGTGTGCGCTATAGAATATATGCTGCTAGGGTTGCCATATTCTTCGGTTAAATATGGCATCATTGCTTTAAGGCAATCTTCAGATATTTTGGTTGTGGCAGCATTATCTACATATATTAGTTTTCTTGTCATGTTAATTCATCTCGCTTTTTAATATTTTGTGGAAAAATTAAACACCCTCATATGAATTATAACCTCTTAATATTAATTTTTCAAGCGCTAGCGCTTATAGTAATAATTGCCAATAAATTCAAATAATAATCATTCTTAATACTTCAAATAATATTTATTTTTTTATACTCTAAAACGGCAAGTTTATCGCATCGTTCGTTTTCTGGGTGGCCAGCGTGGCCTTTTACCCAGTTTAGCGTGCAACTATGTTTGTTTAAAAGGCTCAAAAGCTTTTGCCACAAGTCTTTATTTAACGCTTCTTCCTTTTTGTTTTTCATCCAACCATTTTTTTGCCAACGCTTAGCCCAGCCTTTTGTTATAGAATCTACAACGTATTTTGAATCTGTATATATATTAACATTGCAAGCTTCTTTCAACATTTTTAGCGCATTTATAATGCCTAAAAGCTCCATTCTGTTGTTTGTGGTGTGCCTTTCTCCGCCACTTTTTTCTATAACGTGTTCTTTATACTTTAATATAAATGCCCAACCGCCAGGGCCTGGGTTTTTGCTGCACGCTCCATCGCTATAAATTTCTACAGTTTTCATAAACTCACCTTATTTTAAGTATAATAAAATGTGTTAGAAGCATTAAAGAAAATTTAGATTAAATTCTATCAGATTTGTCAAAAATTTTCAATAGTGCAAAAAAATATTGTTAAAAATTATTGTTAAAATTGGTATGCTATTATTTTTTTCTTGAAAAAGCAAGCTGCATGTCTTATACTGTAGACGTGTGTCTGTTTAAAATTTTGAATTTTGGAAGGAGTTTGGCTTATGGAAAATTTTTTAAGAAAGAAAACTATTGATGATATTGATGTGTTGGGCAAACGAGTTCTTTTGCGATGTGATTTTAATGTGCCCTTAAAAGAAGGAGAAATAACAGACGATAATAGAATTGTGGCTGCTTTGCCAACAATAAATAGGCTAATAGAAAAGGGGGCAAAGCTAATTATTTGTTCACATTTAGGAAAGCCAGGTGGCGTGCCTAATGAAAAATATTCTTTGGCTGTTGTGGCTAAATGTTTGGGTGAAAAATTGGGCAGAGACGTTATTTTTGCAGCAGATAATGAAGTGGTGGGCAAAAATGCAA
Source organism: uncultured Clostridiaceae bacterium (assembly GCA_946411985.1). Taxonomy (GTDB): domain Bacteria; phylum Bacillota; class Clostridia; order Oscillospirales; family Ruminococcaceae; genus RUG12519. Next base: position 16,442 of record CAMKFY010000010.1, on the reverse strand, counting down.
TGGCTGCTGTGCAACATATGAAAAATGGAGATGTTGTTCTTTTGCAAAACACTAGGTTTCGAAAGGAAGAAACAAAAAACGAAGAAAAATTTAGCAAAGAGTTGGCTTCTTTGGCCGATGTTTTTGTTAACGATGCTTTTGGGGCTGCGCATAGAGCGCATTGTTCTACTGTTGGCGTGGCGAAGTATATGGAAGAAACTGCAATAGGCTATTTAATTGCAAAAGAATTAAAATTTTTGGGAGAAGTTATTAAAAACCCAGAACGCCCTTTTTTAAATATATTAGGTGGCGCTAAGGTTGCAGATAAGCTTGCTGTAATAGACAACCTTTTAAATAGTGCGGATGTTTTAATATTAGGGGGTGGAATGTCTTATACATTTTTAAAAGCGAAGGGCTACAATGTAGGAGATTCTTTGGTGGATGATAGCAAAATAGAATATTGCAAAGAAATGATTAGAAAAGCAGACGAAAAAAATGTCAAAATGTTGTTTCCTGTAGATTGTGTTGTTACGAAAAATTTTCCAGACCCAATAGACGCCAACGTACAAACAGAAATTTGCCCATCAAATGCCATACAAAGCGGCTATATGAGCGTGGACATTGGCCCTAAAACTATTGAGTTATTTTGTAGCGAAATAAAAAAAGCAAAAACTGTTGTTTGGAATGGCCCAATGGGCGTATTTGAAAACCCAAATTTAAGAGAAGGCACAAAAGCGGTAGCAAAAGCACTTGGCGAATTAAACGGTGTAACAATAGTTGGCGGAGGGGATTCTGGAGCAGCTATTAAGATGTTGGGGCTTAGCAGTAAAATGAGCCATATTTCCACAGGTGGCGGAGCTTCGTTAGAATTTTTGCAAGGCAAAGATTTGCCAGGCATAGTTTGTATAGATTAAATTTTAAAATATATGGGTGGTTAAGGAGCTTTAGTTTATGAATAGACGTAAAAGAGATGTTATAATTGCTGGCAATTGGAAGATGAACAAAACTGTATATGAAACTGAAATATTTATAAAAGATATAAGCCGTTTAGTGAAAGATGTGAATTGCACGGTGCTTTTTTGCGTGCCATACACAAATATAAGTTGTGCTTTAAAAGAGGCAAAAGGGAGCAATATATGTATTGCTGCTCAAAACTGCCATTTCGAAAAGTTTGGCGCTTTCACAGGCGAGGTTTCTGCTTTTATGTTAAAAGAACTGGGAGTTGAATATGTGCTTATTGGGCACAGTGAGCGAAGGCAATATTTTGCAGAAACAGATGCTACAGTAAATTTGAGGTTGAAAGCTGCATTAAAAGAGGGTTTGAAGGCCATAGTTTGTGTTGGGGAAAGTTTGCGGCAAAGGCAAGATGGCATAACATTTGAAACAATATCTACGCAGTTAAAATTGGGGCTAAAAGGCTTAAGCGAGCAAGATATTAAAAGTGTTGTGTTAGCTTATGAGCCAATTTGGGCAATAGGAACAGGAGAAACCGCTTCTGCGGATCAGGCTGAGCAGGTTTGCATATATATGCGAACAGTTTTGGAAACAATCTTTTCTAAAACTATAGCTCAAGAGGTTAGCATATTATATGGTGGCTCTATGAATGCTAAAAATTGTAACGATTTGCTGTTAAAAGAAGACATAGATGGCGGGTTAATAGGTGGGGCTTCGTTGGAAGTGGAAAGCTTTTACGATATTGTTAAAACAGCAGAAAGCATTAACTAATTTTAGTTTTATTTGGAAGTTTAATTTTAATTAATAGGTGGTGTTTTTGGTGAAAAAGCCGTTAGTGTTAGTTATATTAGATGGATTTGGGCAAAGTGAAAATAAGGTGGGCAATGCTATAGCAGCGGCAAATACGCCTACGTTAGATAGGATATTTAAAAATTTCCCTACTTCTAGCTTAAAAGCGTCTGGCATAGATGTTGGGTTGCCAAGTGGGCAGATAGGCAACTCTGAAGTTGGGCATACAAATATTGGGGCTGGCGCAATTGTTTACCAAAACCTCGCTAGAATAAATAAAGCAATAGATGATGGCGAGTTTTTTAAAAATGATGCATTTTTAAAAGCATTGCAGAATTGCAAAAAAAATTCTTCGGCTCTTCATATAATGGGGTTGCTATCAGATGGCGGGGTTCACAGCCATATAAATCACCTTTATAGTTTGCTAAAACTTGCAAAGAGCATGGAACAAAAAAAGGTATATATTCATATATTTACAGATGGTAGGGACGTGTCCCCTACGTCTGGAGCTTTATATATTAAAAGCTTGCAGGAAAATATTAAAAAAATAGGCGTTGGCATAATAGCCACTGTTTGTGGCAGATATTACGCAATGGATAGAGATAATAGGTGGGATAGAGTTAAAAAAGCTTATGATGCCATTGTAGATGGCGTTGGCGAGGTTTATAGCTCTAGCGCTGAGGACGCTGTGCAAGCGTTTTATAAAAATGGGGTTACAGATGAATTTATATTGCCTACTGTTTGTGGCAATAGAGTTAGGTTAGAGGAAGATGATAGTGTTATATTTTTTAATTTCAGGCCAGATAGAGCGCGACAACTAACTAAGGCTTTAACATTTAAAGATTTTGATGGGTTTGAAAGAAAAAGAGGGTTTATAAATGTTTTGTTTGTTTGCATGACAAAATATGATGATAGTTTTAAAAATGTTTTGGTGGCTTACGATACAATTAACCTTAGTAATACTTTTGGCGAATATATATCTAAAAATGGGTTAACTCAACTAAGAATAGCAGAAACTGAAAAATATGCGCATGTAACGTTTTTTTTCAGCGGTGGGCGTGAAGAAAAGTTTAATGGTGAAGATAGAATATTAATAAAGTCGCCTAATGTGGCCACATACGACCTCAAGCCTGAAATGAGTGCTCATGAAGTTACCGATGCTGTGGTGGAGGCTATAAATTCTTTAAAATATGATGTTATAATCTTAAATTTTGCAAACTGCGATATGGTAGGGCATACGGGGGTTTTTAGTGCTGCTAAAAAAGCTGTGGAAGTGGTAGATTGCTGTGTTAATAGGCTTTTAAATGCCATTGAAAAGGTGGGCGGTGTTGTTATTATAACGGCCGACCATGGCAATGCAGAGCAGATGCAAAGTGAAAATGGGGAAGCGTTAACATCGCATACAACAAACCCTGTTGTTTTTTCTGTTGTTTTTTATAATTGCAAACTAAAAAAAACGGGTAGGCTTTGTGATATTGCTCCTACAATGTTAAGCATTTTGGGCTTAGAAAAACCTCCCGAAATGACTGGCGAATCTTTAATATTAAATTAATGTTTTTAACAATTTAAATTTATAGGGCGGTTGTGTGGATAGTTGCAAAATATGTAGAAATTTGCAATTTGTTGTTGGAATTTTTATATTAAATTTAGGTAGTGTTTTAAATATTGGTTTTTAAAATTGCATAAAAATTTAAAAATTAAATGAGCTTTAATGTGTTTTTTTTAGAACTGTTTAATAATAAGGGAAGTTTTAATAGAATTTAATAGTTTTTGCTTTTAATATATTTAAGTATTTAAAGGTTTGATATTTAGTTTAAATTTTTAATATATCAAATTTAGGGTGGCTTTTAAATGTATATTTGTAGAGATGATGATAATACAAAATGGGTTAGCGAAAGAGATTGGCTTGTAACGTTGCTTTTGGCTATATTTTGCGGAAGTTTGGGGCTTCATAGGTTTTACTGCGGTAAAATGTTTACAGGCGTGTTTTTTTTGTTAACGTTAGGTTTTTTAGGAATAGGAGTAATAGTAGATTTAATTTTTATAGTTTGTAGGAGGTTTAAAGATAAAGAGGGCAAATTTGTTGTAAAATGTTCAATTTTAAATGGGAAGTGTTAAATTGCAGGCAAATTGGAAGTTTGAGAAATTTTTTAAATGTTGTGCAGCATTTGTGTTAGGTTTGGCAGCGGCTGCACTTTTTGGTTTTAAATTTTTTTATATCCCTTTAATTCTGCTTTTTTTGGCTTTTTTAGTAACATTAATTTTTAAAAACCGTATAGCATATAAAGGGGTGTGGTTTTTATTTTTATCGGCTTTTTTAGGCGCTTTTTGGGTTTCTTTTCATATTTTCTGTTGTTATATGCCTGCGCTTGAGTTTGACAATAGCTATAATGTTGTTTGTGGCACCATTAGCGATATTAAATTGTGTGGCGTTAACGGTGAATGTTATATTGTTAATGTTAATAAAATAGGCAATAAAAAGTTTATAATTCCATTTAAATTAAAAATGTTTGTAAAAAATGGAATTGATTGCAACTATTCAGATGAAATTAAAATTAATATGTATTTAAAAAAAATATGTAAGAGTGATTGGTTTTTTCTTTTTGATGGCAATGTTTCTAAGGGTATATATCTTAAATCTAGCGAATTTTGTGAAGGTGAAGTATTTGAGAAGAATAGCTTTTTTGCCGAATTTTTACATATTAGAGATTCTTTAATAAATTCTATAGACGTTTTTGTTAAAGAACCATATAATTTGTTGGCTGCTGGAATGCTGTTTGGGAACAGTTCACGAATACCTTATAGCATGCAAAGAGTAGCGAATAGGTGTGGCATATCGCATATTTTTGCAATATCTGGTTTGCATATTGTTATATTAGCTTCTGTTTTAATTTTTGTTCTAAAGCTTTTTAGATGCCGCAAGAATATTATATTCATTTTTATTTCTATTTGTTTTTTAATATACCTTTTTATGGTAGGTTTTTCGCCGTCTGCTTTTAGAGCTTGTTTAATGGCTTTGTCTTCTTTTTTTGGGTCGCTTTTTAACCAAAAAATTAAGCCACTTTATTGTTTATTTTTTGCTGCTTTTGTAACCACAGTTATATGGCCCACCTGTGTTCTTGGTATGCCTTTTTTATTGTCTTTTTCGGCGTGTCTTGGTATAATACTGCTTGCCAACAAGATATCTGATTTTATATTAATTAAAATACCGTTAGATAGGAAATGGTTTGTTTGTGTAGTGCAAGGGTTTGGCACATCTTTAGGAGCGCAGGCTTTTTCCAGTTTTTTCTTAATGTTAGCTTTTGGTAAAATATCTATAGTGGCTCCATTTGTTAATATTTTAATAATACAACTAGTGCCAATTATTTATATTTCTACTGCGCTTGTGGCGGTGTTTGGGCTTTTTTCAACATTTATTGCTACGTATATAGGCTGTTTTTGTGAAAGCTTATTTGATATAGTTTTTTCCTTTTTAACATTTGTATCTAAATTCCCTTTTTGCTACATACCAACAAACTACTTTCTTGTTAAATTTATAGTTGGGTGTTTGGTGGCGTTTATATTGCTTTATTTTATTTTTTTCAGAAGATTTATTAGCGTTAGGTCTTTCTTTTCGGTTTGCTCTGCCATTGTTGGTATGCCGTTTTTTTTAAATATTGTTAATAAAGATTTAATTTTTATTAATGTGTTTAAAATTGGTTCTAGCACTGGTTTGGTTATAACAGGTAAAAACCGTTGTGTTGTAGTAGATTGCGGGTTAAAAGATTTTGCTGCTAGGAGTTTTTTAGAGTTTTTAGATAGTAAGGGTGTGCGGAATGTAGATATATTAATTTGCGCGCCTTTAAACGGTGATAGTTGCAGAGGCGCGTTTCATATATTAAATTTTTTGCCTACAAGGAATCTGGTGTTATCTGAAAAAGCAAGCCATAGGTTTGACGCTAATAATATAGATTTTAGTAATACAAAATTAATATGTTATAAAGATTTTCATTTGGAACTTTTCCCTATTATTGTTGACGTTGTGCATTTAGACGAAGATTTTGGTTTTTATTTAAATTTAAATGGAATTAATTTTTCATATTCCGAAGCAGTGTTTTTATTTTTAAATATGAACAGAAAAAAGCATACAAACCTCGCAATTTTGGGAGAGAGTTTAAATTATTTTGACGGGTTAGAAGGTTTGTTTAAAAAAAATAATTTTGGGCGTTGCTTGGGTCTTTTTGGCGGTAATTTTAAAAATAATTCATTTGAAGCTGTTCGCGATGATTCGGTTACAGAGTTTGTTGTGGATAGGCACTATTTAAAAAGAGGAGAAAGTAAGAATTTATAGTTTTAAATTTTAATAATCTTAAATATTTACATATTTTTGCTGGGTTTACTAAAAGGGAGGTGGAGCTTATGGTTTTAAAGGAAAGAGAGTTCTATGAGAATATAAAGTGCGGTAATTTTTCGAAATTTTATATTTTTTACGGCGAGGAAGGTTTTTTAATTAAGTCTGCTATTAAAAAGATATTAAATATTAGCGTATCTAAAGATTTGTTTGAATTTAACAATAAAAAATTATTTTTTGACGATTTTTCGTTTGATGAAATAGAGGCTTTTTTAAATTTAGTGCCTCTTTGCAGTTTAAAAAGGGTGTTGGTTTTGAAAGATGTTGATATATCTAAAATTTCCGCAGCAGATATTAATAATATAAAAAATATATTACAAAATATGCCAGATAGCTCCATATTTATAGTTACTTTAAAATTTGAAGAGGCCAATATTAAGAAAAATACTAAATTTAAGAAATTGTTGAGCTTATATGAAAATAGCACAGTGGTGGAATTCAATTTAAAAACCAAAAATTGGCTTATTAATAGTTTCGCCAAACGTTTAAAAGAAAAAGGCTTTTTAATTTCAAGGCAAAATATGGATTTGTTGATTTGTAGGTGTTGCAAAAGTATAGAAGCTATTTCTATGGAACTTGGGAAGATTTGCGCTTTTTTAGGGCATGGAGAAATAAAAAAGGAACATATATTGCTTTTTACAAGAAATGAAATTAAGTATAGTGTTTTTGATATTGCTAAAAATTTGTTGGCCGGTAGGCGAAAGCAAGCGGTGGAAATATTTTATAATATATATAACGAAGGCGTTAATATATATACCATATTTGGCGCAATAACCGCTTGTTTTGTAGATTTTTATAGGGCTAAGTGTGCTAAACTTTGCGGAGTTGGGCTTAGCGGTTTATTAGAATGTTATAACTACAAAGGAAAAGAATTTAGAATAAAAAATGCATTTTTGCTTTGCAACGAATTTTCTATAGAAATATTAAGAAAATATGTTGTGTTGCTTTTTAATATAGATAGTGATTTAAAAACCAAATCTATTTCTGAAGATGTATTATTTAGAAAACTTTTGTTTAATGAGTTGTATTAATTTAGTTATTTTGTTATAATCTTATAGATAATAGGGTATTTGTTTTTGAATTCAATATAAATTAAAAATTATAATATTGTTAATGCTTAAAAGAGGGCGTAAATGGAGTTTACCAATTTAATTTTTTTGTTTTGTGTGCTGCCGGTTTTTTTGGGAATTTGTTATTTTGTGCCAAACAAAGCAAAAGATTTTTCTATATTGTTGCTTAGTTTTTTTTGTATTTCTTGGGGCGCTCCTATTTTGTTTTTTAAAATGTTTTGCTGTTCTATTTTAAATTATATATTTAGTTACCTTATTTTTAGGTCTGGTGGCAAATTCATCGGTAGCAAATTTATTAGTATATTTTGGCTCGTTTTATGTTTAATTGTAAATTTGTGTATTTTTTATAAAATGTTGTTTTTGTTTAATTCCGAAGATATATATTTCTTTAAAGCTAATATATTAAATTTTTTGCCTATCTCGCTATTTTTTATGAATATTTTTTCTTATTTGATGGACGTTTTTTCTGGCCGGGTTTATTTTCAATATAATATTTTATGCTATTTGCTTTATATTTTCATGTTTCCTAAGTTTTTTTTAGGGCCTGTTGTTCCATATAACAAATTTGTGAATAGTTTTTTAAAGAATAAAAATAAAAATGTTAGGTTTATGCATTTGGGGTTGCAGTTATTTGTTTTTGGGCTTTGTAAGGTTAGCATACTTTCTCATGAAATTGGGCAGGTTGTAAAGTTTTTTGTTAATAGGGTTGCTTTTAATTTGCCGTTCATATCTTCATGGGTGGGCGCTTTTGCAATATATATATATATATATTTTTATTTTTCAGGGTATGGCGATATGGCAAGAGGGCTTAGCCTTGCTATGGGTTATTCTTTGCCGTCAAATTTTGGGCGTAATATGTTTTGCGGGAGTTTAACCGAGTTTTTTACTAAATTTTTTAATATATCGGTTATAGATTATTTTAAGTTTTATATATTTCCTTGTGCGGAAAAGCGTTCAAAGTTATTAAAATTTTTTAAATATTTAATAATTTCTTTTTTGTATTATTGGTTTTTAGGTGGATGTAGCTGTGTTTTTTTGCTTTTTATTTTAATTTTTATTGAAAATTTTATATTAAAAAACAGGTTAAATAGAATACGGTATAACTTTAGGCGCTTTTTTTATTTTATGGTGATTTTATATTTTTCTGCTGTATTTTTTTTGAAAATAGCGCGTTGTTTTATAAACGCGAAGTTGGCTATAATTATCTATCTTTTATGGCTGGCAAAAACGCAATGTTATTAGACATGTCTTTAATTTTTTTGGTTGTTTTATTTCGGTGCTTTATTGTAGTTTTTAGTTTTTTTGTAGGCAGTGCCTATTTTAAATGGCTTAATAAATTTAATACCAAAGGCAAGACGAAATATTTAATATTAAAATATATATCTTTATCTGCTTTATTTATTTTTTCATTAATGTTTTGTTTCTAATGCTATATTTTAAATAAATTATATTTAATGGAGTTAGTTTTGTTATGTTAAAACTAAAGCGTATTACGTTTAAACATTTAAAAGTGGATAGATTATTTATTATATTTATATTTTTAATTTCAGCTTTTCCAATTTTATTTTTAATTTTCTCTGGCAGTTTTTTTGATTGCATCTGCTTTAAAAATTTTGAAATTAAAAGTTTTGTTTCTGGTAGGTTTCAAAAAAAAATAAATTTATATTTAAAAAACAATACCCCAATTTATAGCAAAATATGTTATATAAAGCCCAATATAGACGTTTTAACCAGGCAAGGAGCTGTAAATGATGTATATTTGCAGAACAAAGATTTAATTAAAATTACAAAAGGTGTTACGTCACGTGATGATTGGTATTTTTTTAAAGCTATTGAGAATTTTGTGAATATGGCAGATTCGTTATATTTTATAATTTTGCCAAGTAAATTTCACCTGTATGGTAGGCGATATTTTAACGATTTTACAGGTTATGATTTTTATAAACGCGAAGATTGGTTTAATTATAATTTCTGTGATGAATATAGAAATATATTCAAACTAGATGAAAGTGTACTTTTAAATAGAATAGATGATATAAGCCCGTTTTATAGAACAAGTTCTAGGTTGAATGGGTTTGGTGCGTATATTTTATATAACGAAATAATGAATAGTTTTGAAAACCAAGCATATGAGCTTTCAAATTTTAATGTGTGCCATGTTGTTGACGATTATTTTGGTGAACTATATAGTAAAAATTTTAAGAATTTGGTGGCGCCAGATACTATAGACGTTTTTAAGTGCGATTTTTTAGATGTTAATGTAAATGTGCGCGAATATTTTGCAGATGGTTCAGTTTCTGTTAGAAGTGATATTTGTGATTTGAATTGTATTAAAAGCCCTGATAAGTTAGACGTTGTTTTTGGGAAGGTGGCGCCTGTTAAGGTGGTGGAAACCAATTTAAAAGATAAAGACAGTATTTTAATTTTTGCCGATGAAAATGTTAATAGCTTAGTGCAATTTTTAAGTTTACATTGTAAAAAAATAGTGGTTGTATATTTAAACGAATTTCTTGGTGGGCTTAGTCAGAAGTTTTACTCTAACATAGGAGATATAAAATTTTGCAAATATGACAAGATAATGTTTTTTTATGGAGTGGAAAGCATTTCAAATAGAGAGATGTTTTTTAATATGAGGTATTTTAAGCCAGATAAATTTAGTTTTACATATTAAATATTAATTTTTAAAATTTATGCGGAGGTTTATTTTGCAAAATATAATAGGTAAAATGGTTAAAGCAAATAAAGAATTTAAGCTAATAGAAAATGGCGATGTTATTGCTGTTGGAGTGTCTGGTGGCAAAGATAGTTTGGTGTTGCTGGAGGGGCTTTGCAGGTTAAAAAAATTTTTGAAATATGATATATCTATAATAGCTATAACTGTAGATATGGGTTTAGATTCTAGTGTGCAATATGACGTAGTTTACAATATATGTAGTAGATATGATGTTTGTTATATTGTTGAGAAAACAAATATAGGGAATTTGATATTTAATGTAAGAAAAGAGGCGCGCCCCTGTAGTTTATGCTCTAAAATGAGAAAGGGAGTTATAAACAGCATAGCCAAAAAAAAAGGTTGCAATAAGGTGGCATTTGGCCATAATTTTGATGATGTTATTGAAACTTTTATAATGAATTTGTTCGCAGAAGGCAGAATTGCGTGTTTTTCTCCTATTACATATTTTTCAGATAATGATTTATATTTAATAAGGCCGCTTGTGTTTGCTCCTGAGTATTGTATAAAAAAAGCATTGAAAAGTTTAAACCTTACTGCAATAAAAAATAGCTGCCCTGCAGATGGGAACACATATAGGCAGGTGATTAAGAATTTTTTAACACAGCAGCAACTTAAAGATAGTGGGTTTAAGTGTAGAATATTTACTGCGCTAAGAAGCAGTGGCGTTAATGGGTGGGGCAGGTAGCTTTCTTATTACTAAATTATTACGTTTTGTTGAAAAAATATTCTTAGGCGAATTTTATGTTGAATCCAAATTTGAAAAGATTTGCGTGATATGTTTTTTAGTTTAGTTTTACGATTTTAGGGAATTATTAATTATATTTTTATTTTGATATTGTTTAGTTTTTATGGCGTTAGTTGCTGTGTATTGACTTTTATTAAAATTTATAATAAAATTTAGCTGTTGCGTTTTTACAACGCTTTACTCATAAATTTTTTGTGTGTTTTATTAGCAAGTTTTTAATTTGCTTGATGTTTTGTTTTGGGTATAATATGTTTGATTTGTATTATGCATACAGTTGTTTTTTTGCTTAAATTTGTTGGGTAACAGCTTATCGCTTTTGGCAGGCGGTGGGTTTGGTTTAATAATAAAAATTTGCTGTAATAGCATGGGTAATATGCGGTAGGGACGGAGATAGTGCAAACTTATACACCTAGAAGCAGTTGGCGGTGCATTGCTTTGCCAAAATGTGTTTAGTGGTAGAACGGCTTTTTGGTGTTATGATTCCTTAATGCGTTTTTAATATTTATGAGGTTTTGTATTTTAAGCGTTGTTAACTCATAAACTGTTAGCGAGTGTGGTGAATTTTTTTGAGTGTATCTGTTGTTATATTACTTGTAGTGGTGTTTGTGGTTGTTTTTGCATTTATTGCTTTTTTTTCTTTTCGGTTTGGCATTACATATAGAATGAAAATAGCAGAGGCCGAGATAGGTAGTGCCACCGAGCATGCTAGGAAAATGTTGGAAGAAGCAGAGAAAGAAGCAGACACTAAGAAAAAGCAGGCTGTTTTAGACGCCAAAGATGAAATTCATATGTTAAGGGAGGAGTTAGAAAGAGAAATTAAGTTAAGGCGTGATGAGCTTGGTGTTCAGGAAAAGAGAATTGTGCAGAAGGAGGAGGCAATAGAGCGCAAATCTGAACAATGTGAAAAAAAAGAAGAAAGTTTGCGAATTAAAGCAGCGCAGGCCGATAAAATGTTGGAAGAAGCAGAGCTTATAAAATTAAATCAAATGACAATGTTAGAGAAGATATCTGGCATGACGAAGGAGCAGGCGGCCGCTCAACTTCTTAACGTTTTTGAAAATGAGTTAGCGCATGAGAAAGCTATGCGGCTTAAGGTTTTCTATCAAAAAATTAAAGATGAGGTGGAGCAAAAAGCAAGAAATTTAATGAGCCTCGCAATATCGCGTTATGCTGGCGGATATGTGGGCGAGGTGGTTGTGTCTGTGGTGCCTATACGGTCTGACGAAATGAAGGGCAGAATAATAGGCAGAGAAGGCAGAAATATAAAATCTTTTGAAAGCTTAACAGGAGTAAACCTTATAATAGACGACACACCTGAGGCTATAACCTTGTCTTGTTTTGACCCTGTTAGAAGAGAAGTAGCTCGCATTGCGTTAAATAGGCTAATGGAAGACGGCAGGATACATCCTGTTAAAATTGAAGAAGCTGTGGAAAAGGCTAAGGTGGAGGTGGAACAAGATATAAAAGCTGAGGGTGAACGTGCTGTTATGGAAGCAAATGTGCAGGGCGTAAACCCTGACCTTATATATACAATAGGCCGCTTAAAATTTAGAACTAGCTATGGGCAGAATGTTTTAAACCATAGTTTGGAGGTGGCTGCTCTTGCTGGCATGATGGCAAGTGAATTGGGAGTGGAGCCTGCTTTAGCAAGAAGAGCCGGCCTTTTGCACGATATTGGCAAAGCTTTAAACCATGAAGTGGAAGGGTCTCATGTGCATATTGGCGTGGATATAGCTAAAAAATATAAAGAGAGTTTGGATGTTGTGCACGCTATAGAAGCCCATCACGGTGACGTTGAGCCGCTTACAACTCTTGCTTGCATTGTTCAGGCTGCTGATGCTATTTCTGCTGCGCGGCCTGGTGCTCGATGTGAAAATTTGGGAAGCTATATTAAGCGGCTAGAAAAGCTCGAAGAAATAGCAAATTCTTTTGAGGGCGTAGAAAGCTCCTATGCGTTGCAAGCAGGGAGAGAGGTGCGTATTGTTGTAAAGCCTGAAATTATTAGTGATGACGAAATGTTGCTTTTAGCCAGAAATATAGTAAAGCAAATAGAAGATAATTTAAGTTATCCTGGGCAGATAAAGGTGAACATTATAAGGGAAAGCAGAGTGGAAGAATATGCTAAATAAATGTTTAAAGTTAAATTTAAACATTTGTTGCAAGTTTTAAATAAATATAGTAAAATTTACTTATATTTTATTTTGAAAGGAGATTTAATATATGCAGTATTCCTGTGAAGTAGAAAATATGTGCGTGTTAAAAAAAGGGCCAAATAATGGGCCAGCTCCAATTCCGGAGGAGGGCAAGTGGGTTAAGGCATACCAAATATCAGATATATCGGGGCTTTCTCATGGCGTGGGCTGGTGCGCTCCTCAGCAGGGCGCATGCAAACTTACCTTAAACGTTAAAGGCGGGGTTATAGAGGAAGCTTTAGTGGAAACTGTGGGCTGTTCTGGTATGACGCATTCGGCTGCAATGGCGGGAGAAATATTACCAGGCAAAACCCTGCTTGAAGCATTAAACACAGACCTTGTTTGCGATGCTATAAATGTGGCTATGCGTGAAATATTTAAGCAACTTGTTTATGGCAGAACGCAAACAGCTTTTTCTGAAGGAGGGCTTCCTATAGGCGCGGCTTTAGAAGATTTGGGCAAGGGTTTGCGGTCGCAGGTGGGCACTATATTTTCTACAAAAGCAAAAGGTGTGCGATATCTTGAAATGGCAGAAGGATATATTTTGCAGGTTGGCGTTAAAGATGGGCAACCTATTGGTTATAAATTTGTGCAGGTTGGCAAAATGTTGGAAGATATAAAATCTGGAAAAGACCCAAAAAAAGCTTATGAAGACAATATTTCCACATACGGCAGATTTGATGAGGCAGATGAATATATAGACCCACGTAAAAAATAAAGGAGGAGTTTTGCATGGAAGATTTTAAGAGTAGTAATTTTGAAGGCAAAGAGAGAAGAATTAAAGGAATAAATGATTGCCTTTCAAAGTATGGGTTTAATTCGTTGGAGGAAGCGGATGCGGTTTGCTTAAGAAGCGGAATAGATTGCAAGAATATAGTTAAAAGTGTGCAGCCTATAGCTTTTGAAAATGCTAAATGGGCCTACACTTTAGGCACTGCTATAGCATTAAAAAGCGGCGCTAAAACAGCAAGTGAAGCGGCAAAATTTATAGGCATTGGGTTGCAGGCTTTTTGCATACCAGGCTCCGTTGCCCATCAGCGCAAAGTGGGGCTTGGGCATGGGAACCTTGGCGCTATGCTTCTTAGCGAGGATACTGGATGCTTTTGTTTTTTGGCTGGCCATGAATCGTTTGCTGCAGCTGAAGGCGCACTGGGCATCGCAAACGCAGCAAACAGGGCAAGAAAAGAGCCGCTTAAGGTGATTTTAAACGGGCTTGGCAAAGATGCGGCATATATAATATCTCGAATTAATGGTTTTACCTATGTGCAAACCAAATTTGTTTACGATAGTGGCGAGCTTGAAATAATAAAAGAAATTAAATTTTCAGATGGCAATAGAAGTAAGGTTATGTGTTTTGGCGCAGATGATGTGCGAGAAGGGGTGGCTATTTTACAGCATGAAAAGGTAGACGTTTCTATAACGGGCAATTCCACAAACCCCACGCGATTTCAGCATTTAGTGGCTGGCACATATAAAAAATGGTGCATTGAAAATGGTGTTAAATATTTTTCTGTGGCTTCTGGTGGTGGAACAGGGCGCACGCTTCACCCAGACAATGTGGCGGCGGGGCCTGCTTCTTATGGCCTAACCGATTCTATGGGGAGAATGCATGGGGACGCGCAGTTTGCTGGCTCTTCTTCCGTGCCTGCTCATGTGGAGATGATGGGGCTTATTGGAATGGGTAATAACCCAATGGTTGGGGCTACTGTGGAGTGCGCCGTGGCTGTTTATGAAGCTAATAATTGAAAAAGTTTAGGGTTAACAGATTTAGTTGTTAGCCCTGTTTTTAGGCTTTGCGTTATTTGGAAGTTTTAAATTTGCTGTGTTAATGTATATATATTAAAATATGTAAAAGGGTTTTATGGATATTAAAAATTTTTTAGAAGATGTTAAAACAAGGCAAGATTTTAGAAATTGGCTCAAGTTAAATTGTGAGACTCAAAATCAATGTTTTATATATAGTAAAATGGGTCGCCCTAGAGATTTTGAATTTTTCTATTTAGACGCTGTGGAGGAAGCTATATGTTTTGGTTGGATTGATAGCGTTTTTAAAAAAGATAGCCAGGGTAGATGTTTGCAAAAATTTACACCACGTAAAAAAAATAGTAACTGGACAGAGCTAAATAAAGAACGCGCGAGAAGGCAGATACGGCTAGGTAGAATGACTAAACATGGCTTAAAGAAGCTGCCGAATTTAGATGAACCGTTTAGTATATTGCCAGATATATTAAAGATATTGCAAGGTGAACATATATTATGGGTTAATTTTAAAAATCAGCCACCACTATATAATCGCATAAAGCTTTATAATATACAAAAAGTTAAGGGGAATAAAGAATTATATATGCTAAGATTAGAGAAATTTATAAACTACACAAAAAAAGGTGAGCTTTATGGGCAGTGGAATGATTACGGAAGGCTTTTGTTATATTAACGTTTTTATTAAGTTGATTTATAATCTATAGAAAATTTATTTTTAATTAGCTCTAATTTTTAAGGATTTTTTTTGAGTTCATGTGTTATTTACGTTGCGTTGCTAATATGTTTATTGTTATATTTTAACAAAAACACCAATAATAAGTACGAAGTTTTAAATAAGGAGTGCAATATGAAGTTGAAGAGGTTATTGGTGTATTTTATGTTTTCTATAAGTGTTATATTTTTGTTAATACCTATTACTATGGGCGTTTATTATAATGTTAATAGGCTAATTAGCTTGCATAATTATAATAAAATATATAGTTTTAATGTAAAAAAAACTGGGTGTGGTAATTATTCAAAATGTGGTGACGCGTTAAATTCTTTTTTAAAATGTAGCGACGGAGTTTTAGGTTTTGTTTTTTTTAGTGGAGTTGGAGTGCGGTTGCCAATATATTCAGATAGGCTTTGTAGCAATGTTAAGCCAAATTATAAAAATAATGGGTTTAAAACTAGTAGCTGTAGTTTTAATAATTTAATATTGAAATTAAATAAAGATTGTTTTTTAGAAAATATGGCTTATAGCTTAATAAATGTTAAAGCAGGCGAATTTTTGAATATAAATATTTTAGGGGAAGATGTAAAATTTAAGGTTGAAAATTTGAAACTTGTATACGATTTTAACGAGAATATAAAAAATATAGGCGCTTGCGAAGAAATATATATTTTAATGCCGATTCCTTTTGCAAAAAGTTTATACAAATTTTTAATAACGGCTAAACGGGTGGGCTGTGGCTCTAAGTTTGATGGCGAACTTTTGCAGTTAGCGCTGGAAAATTTATATTTAGTTGTTTTGGGTGGCATTTTTGTGCTTATGTTTGGGCTATTGGTTGCATTTTTATTTTCTAGATATATATATATTTCTAGAAGAAATAGGTTTGTTATTAGGAAAAAATATGTGGCCAAGGTGTATAATTTTGAGTAATATATTGACATTTAACTTTTATAGTTGTATAATGCTGTTAGCGCAGGTGTGGCGGAATGGCAGACGCGCTGGCCTTAGGAGCCAGTGTTTTTAACGTGGGGGTTCGAGTCCCTTCACCTGCACCAATATCAATTTCGCACAAAGAGTCACCGCAATATTCATGCACAATGCACAACAAAAAAATAT
>CAMKFY010000009.1 GCA_946411985.1 uncultured Clostridiaceae bacterium | reverse complement strand
TGCTTTTATAAATTTATAATTTTTAAAATGCTGCACCGTCTTTAAATTTTCCAAATTCCCTGCGTATGTTAAACTATCTAGATTTATTATGCTAATATTAGGATATTTATTCAACATATACATTATAAAATTAGAACCTATAAACCCAGCGCCACCAGTTACTAAATATATATTTCTCACAAAAATACTCCTTTAAACTAAAACTCAAGATTTATACCCATTATTGCAAAAAGCACTAAGAGCCTGCTTCCAATCTCTAAAGCAATCTCCAACCGTAAGCCTTAACATAAAATTATCTAAATTTGAAAACTTTGGCCGTTTTGCCTTTCTCTTATATTCACTAGATTTGCAAGGATTTATTTTAGCATCTATACCAAATACATTTAAAATTTCGCACGCAAATTCATACCAAGAACATTCACCATTTCCGCTACAATGATATAAACCATATTCCTGAGTTATAAGCAGTTTACATATTGCGTAAGCCAAATCTACAGCATTTGTGGGGCTGCCTATTTGGTCATCTACAACATTTAAAACACCATTTTCTTTTGCTGCTTTTATTATTGTATTAACAAAATTCTTCCCATGATAACCATAAAGCCAAGACGTTCTTAAAATATACCATCTGCTGCAAAAACTTCTAACATATTCCTCACCCAAAGCCTTAGACGCGCCATAAACACTTTTAGGGTTTATAACATCACACTCTATTCTCTTTTCCTTTTCTTCACCATCAAAAACATAATCTGTAGAAATATGTATTAATTTTGCCCTTTTCCGTTCGCAAACAATAGCTAAATTACGCGGCCCCAAAGCATTCACCTTAAACGCCTTATCCTTCTCATCTTCACAACCATCCACATCTGTGTACGCAGCACAATTAACAACTGCATACGGCTGCTTCTCCTCCAATATTTTGCTAACATGCTCTAAATTAGTAATATCTAGTTCGTATGAAGCCAAACTTACAATATCAAATTGATCGTATATAGCAGGCAAGCTACCAAGCTCTGAAGTTTTGCTCTTTAGCATTTTAGTAAGCTCGGTGCCTAGGCAACCATTGCCACCAGTTATTATTATATTTTTTCTAGAATCCACTAACAATTCCTCACAATACTAATATTTTTCGCAAATATATAAAATATGTTGCCCGTAATCTGTTTTTAGCATAGGCTCAGCCAACTTTAAAAGGCTTGCTTTATCTATAAACCCCTTTTTATATGCTATCTCCTCCAAACAACCTATATATACCCTTTGCCTAGTTTGCACAGATTGCACAAAATTACAAGCACTTAAAAGATCGTTGTGCGTGCCTGTATCAAACCACGCTGTGCCATCTTTTAAAACCTCTACCCTTAACTTTTCACGTTTTAAATATATATCATTAACAGCTGTTATTTCTAACTCGCCTCTATTAGAATATTTTATATTGTTAGCTATTTCCAATACATCATTATCGTAAAAATATAAACCAGGAACTGCAAAATTAGACTTCGGCTCCTTTGGCTTTTCTTCTATAGATAGCACTTTGCCATCTTTACTAAACTCCACAACGCCAAAATCTTTGGGATTTTTAACAAAATAGCCAAAAATAACAGCGCCATCTCTAAAATTTGCCGCTTTATTCAAGCTATCCTCAAAATCCGCCCCATAAAACAAATTATCACCTAATATTAAACAAACACTATCTGTGCCTATAAAATCTTTGCCAACTATGAACGCATCTGCTATGCCCCGTGGCTTTTCTTGCACCATATAGCTAAAATGTACACCAAACTGTTCTCCATCTTTTAGCAAATCTTTAAACATTGGCACATCTTTACTTGTGGATATTATTAAAATATCTCGCACACCTAAAAGCATAAGCACAGCTAAAGAATAATATATCATTGGCTTATCATAAATAGGAATTAACTGCTTAGAACAAGCCATAGTAGCTGGGTATAACCTTGTGCCTGTGCCCCCTGCTAACACTACACCTTTCATAATATTAATTTTCTCCTCTTAAACTTTTATACATATATAGAAAAACTGGCCTAATTTTCTAAAAAAACCAAACTTTAAATATCCGCCAGCTATTAGCTTTATAACCCTTCGCAATTTTGAATGTTTACTTATATTTATGTAATTCTCTAAAATTTTTTTCTTATCTTTCGACAACAACTCGCCATACATATTTAAAAAAGCCTCACACTGCAAAAAAACATTAGCAATACTACGTTTAACAGCAACCCCACCAAAAGCTCTACTAAAAATATACCTAAAACTTCGCACATCTTTTGCTCCCACGCAATTTGAACTATGCTGCCTATAGTAAACCGTTTTAATATTTAAAAACTCTATTTTACCAAAAGACGCTGCCACCAAACCAAGCCACCAATCATGCATTAACGCGCTATTTGGTATGCTACCACATATATCTACCAAACTCCTATTTACTAAAACGGTGCAGCCTGTAATGTTGTTTTGCACTATTAACTCCTGCAAAGATTTTGCCCTACACCCAATACACTGACTTTTTATCATAGATTTTTGTTTTATATTTAAAAACTCATCCACAACATAAAGGTCTGTATGTATTAAAATTGGAATATTGCCATATTTTAATTCCATTCTTTTAATAGCTTCCACAGAAAACATTAACTTATCTTTATGCCAAACGTCGTCGTGATCACAAAAAGCCACATATTTAGCACTAGACAATTTTAAAAGCTTTGAAAAGGAAGCCACAACGCTCTTAGAATTATTAAGCCCTTTATAAAAAACTATTCTGCCCTCATATTTTAAAATATACTCTTTTAATATTTTAACAGTGCCATCACAAGAACCGTCATCATAAACTATTAATCTCCAATCTTTAAAAGTTTGCGCAACTATAGAATCTAACTGCTGCTTTATATATTTCTCACCGTTATATACGGCCAATAATATATCTACCATGTTCTATCTCTTACCCTTTTTAAACTTTCTTTTTGCTAATAACAATTTTAAGTTTATGCCTAATTTAACTACAAGCCCCACTATAAAAGAATATTTTGATTTATAATGTTTATCATAAAATATTTTCATGCTATTATAAAAGCTCTCCAAAACTTTTATATTGTTCTTTCCACTCTTGTTTTTGTAGTGTAAGAAACACACCTTGCCAAAATAAACATTAATAAAACCTGCTTTTTTTAGCCTGAAACAAAGGTCTACATCTTCTCCATATAGAAAAAAATCTTCATCAAAGCCACCAACCTGCTCAAAAACACTCTTTTTAATTAACATAAACGCGCCCGATATACAATCTACCTCTACAACAGCCTTCTCATCTACAAAGGTTTGCTGGTAGGCGCCAAACCTTTTAGAATTTGGAAATATTTTGCTAAGCCCTAAAAAATAATAAAGTGAATTCATTGGAGTTGGAAAGCCTCGCTTGCAACCAGCATCTAACCTGCCATTTTCTAAAAGTTGCCGCACTCCCAAAGCGCCAAAGTTAACGTTAGTTTTAAAATAGCTAAAAGCCATATCTACCGTATCTTCAAAAAGTATTGTATCTGAATTTAAAAACAGTATACACTCACCCTTAGCGTATTGCGCCCCAATATTACAAGCATTACCAAAACCTCTATTCTTAATATTGCCCACCACCCGCACCTTTTCGCTGAACGAACTAAAAACATTGCTCTTATTAATGGAATTATCTACAATAACTAATTCAAAATCTATATTTTTTATAGTTTTCAACGCGGAAGTTACGGCATCATTAGTTATTTTTGGCGTATCTGTATTAACTATTATAATAGAGAGCTCCATTCATTAACATTAAACTCCAATCTAACACATTTAAAAATTTATTAAACTCTAAGCTATTATAATATTATTAAAAAATATAAACAATAAATTAATAATTTTAAAGGCATAGCTCACATTAATTTTAAACTAAAAATAAAATTATAGCTAACAAAAAAAGATCGAACTTTTAACAACATCGCTCGACCATTTTAAATATAAACGCACTATACACTGCCCAAAAACCATAAACTTACAAATTTTACGCACAGCTAACACATTTCAAATTTGCATTAACATTCTTACACAACACCAATTGCAGCTCTTCAAACAAGAAACAACAACAAAACCAAAATGACACCCAAAATTTAGAAAAATAAACACCACAAAACAACTAAACAAGCTTAACAAAAGCCATTAACGCTCCATCGCCACGCCGCGGCCCCAATTTTACAATAGAAGTATACCCACCATTCTTGTCTTTATATTTTGGAGAAATTTCATCAAATAATTTTTTAGTAACGTCTTCTTTAGTAACATATGAAAAAACACGCCTCTTAGAATGTAAACTATTCACCTTACCTATTGTTATTATCTTTTCAGCAACAGCGCAAACATCCTTGGCTCTTGTTAAAGTTGTTCTCATTTTGCCATTTTCCAAAAGATAGGTAACCATTGCCCTCAACATAGCCTTCCTTGCAGCAGTAGGCCTGCCTAATTTTCTCTTGCCTGCCATATAACACACACCCTTTTTAATATAAAATTATTCTTCTATTCTTCCGAAGAAGACTTAAAACTACAACCCAAATCCCTTAACTTCAAAGTTACTTCATCTAACGACTTCCTACCAAGATTACGCACCTTAGACATCTCGTCTTGCGTACGCTGCGTTAAATCTCCCACAGTATTTATTCCTGCCCTCTTTAAACAGTTAAAAGAACGCACAGAAAGCTCCAACTCCTCAAGAGTTATATTCAAAACCTTCTCCTTGCCATCCTTCTTCTCATCTTTCATAATGTTAGTTTGAAGATTTCCTACAGATAAATTATTAAACAAAGCCAAATGCGTAGCCATTATGGTAGACGCAAAAGACACAGCATCTTGAACTGTTGTTGTTCCATCCGTCCATACCTCTAAAATTAACCTATCGTAATCCGTAACCTGGCCAACACGAGTGTTCTCAACAACATAATTAACCTTAGTAACTGGAGTATATATGCTATCAACCGGAATAACTCCTATTTCATTTATAGTTCTATTCTCCTTATTTTTCTCTGCACTAACATAACCTCTGCCAACACTAAGCGCCATCTCCATATTAAGCACTGCATCTTTATCAAGCGTTGCTATGTGCATGGCAGGCTTTAAAATTTCCACCTCAGAATCTGCCACAATATCTCCAGCCGTCACCTCGCCCTCACCTTGAGCCCTTATATACACTGTTTTAGGTGATTCCCCATTTATTTTAACCGCAAGCTCCTTCAGGTTTAATATTATTTCAGTAACGTCTTCCTTCACCCCTTGCACAGTGCTAAACTCATGCTGAACACCGTCTATTTTAACAGCCGTAACTGCATAACCAGGCAGCGACGAAAGCAAAACACGCCTCAAAGCATTTCCAATAGTTATTCCAAAACCACGCTCTAACGGCTCCACAACTATTTTGCCATAAGTATCATCTTCATTTACGTCTATTACCTTTAGCCTCGGCATTACCATTTCTACCATTCAAACCCCTCCAGTAAACAATATGAAAGCACAGCAAAAACTCCAAAACCACTGTTACCTAGAGTATAGCTCAACTATTAAATGCACCTGCACCGGCAACTGCACCTCTTCCATAGCACACAAACGCTCCACAACTATCTTGCAATCTTCTTTATTTACCCGCATCCACATAGGAACAGGGCGAGACGAAAAATTTTCAAATATATACTTAAACTTTTCACTCTTCTTGCTGTTAACATGAAGCTCCACAACATCATTAGGCTTCACCAATATAGAAGGGATATTAACCCTCTTGCCATTTAACAAAAAATGCCCATGCAACACCAACTGCCTAGCTTCCACTCTCGAAGAGGCAAACCCAGCTGAATAGACAACATTATCAAGCCTAGACTCCAAAATTCTAAGCAAATTTTCACCAGTCATACCTGGCTTTCTTTCTGCCAACTTAAAATATCCAGAAAATTGCTTCTCTAAAATACAATAATACCTCTTTGTCATCTGCTTGGCACGAAGCTGCAAACCATATTCCGAACTCTTTTTCCTATTTTGCCCATGCTGGCCTGGCGCATAACCCCGCCTATCTAACGAACACTTATCTGAATAACAACGCTCCCCTTTTAGGAAAAGTTTCTCATTCTCTCTCCTGCACCGCCTGCAAACCGCTCCAGTATATTTCGCCATCTAACAAATAAACCTCCTCATATTTTTAAACTTTTAAACACGACGCCTCTTCGGAGGACGACAACCATTGTGTGGAATAGGCGTAACATCTTTAATCATACTAATTTCCAAACCTGCCGATTGCAACGCCCTAATAGCTGCCTCTCTCCCCGCTCCAGGCCCCTTAACAAGCACCGATATAGACTTCAAACCATGATCCATAGAACTTTTAGCAGCCTTATCAGCCGTCATCTGCGCAGCATAAGGCGTAGATTTCCTGCTCCCTTTAAAACCCATACCTCCTGCAGAAGCCCAAGATATTAAATTACCCTTAGTATCTGTTATGCTAACTATAGTATTATTAAAAGTAGACTGTATATGAGCAACACCAAACTGAATATTTTTCCTCACCTTTTTTCTTCTATTGCCCACAGACTTAACTGATGACGTATTCTTTGCCATGATATTCTCCTTCCTAATTTACTTTTTACCAGGCAACTTTTTCGGCCCTTTTCTTGTTCTTGCATTAGTTTTAGTTTTCTGACCTCTAACTGGAAGCCCTAATCTGTGCCTGCGCCCTCTATAACAATTTATTTCTATAAGCCTTTTTATATTAAGCCCAACTTCTCTTCTCAAATTACCTTCAACCTGAATGTTTTTGTCTATATACGCCCTTATTTTCGCAGCATCGTCTTCACTCAAATGCTCCACTCTAATATTAGGATCTACGCCTGTGGCTTTAATTATTTCGCAAGCCTTACTACGCCCTATACCATATATATAGGTAAGCCCTGCCTCTATTCTCTTCTTCCGCGGCAAATCTACACCTGCTATTCGCGCCATTTAAAATACCTCCCTTTTTAACCTTGCCTTTGTTTATGCTTTGGGTTTTCACAAATAACCATTACCCTTCTCTTCCTTTTTATAACTTTACACTTTTCACAAATAGGCTTAACAGACGGCCTCACCTTCATAAAACACACCTCCAAAAAATTACTTAGACCTCCAAGTTATCCTGCCTTTAGTTAAATCATATGGAGAAACCTCTACAGTAACCATATCACCCACCAATATCCTTATAAAATTCATCCTGAGCTTACCAGATATATGTGCAGTAATAATATGCCCATTCTCCAACTCCACTTTAAAAGTAGCATTTGGCAAAGCTTCAATAACCTTACCTTCAATCTCTATAACATCATCTTTTGCCATAAAAAATACTCCCAAATTCTAGCTAATTATAGTTGTAACTGTGTAAAAGTTCACGTATTTTTTTATTTGTTTTAAATTCTTCAACATTAACTATACAATTAGTTTTCTTTAGATGAATAAAATTCTTCGCTTTGGGCTTTTGAAGCAACCTAACACGCCCATCTACTATAAATGCCCTGCTATTATTTACCCCAATAACAACATAAAAACTACCTTTATCATGCCCTGCCACAGATTTTACCACCATGCCAACCTCTATGCCCATTAAACCCCCTACAACTTAGTAAGAATCACCGGTTTACTATCGGTTATTAAAACGGTATGCTCAAAGTGCGCAGCAAGGCTGCCATCTCTAGTTCTTATTCCCCAACCATCAGCGCATCTAACAACCTTCCCATCGCCCATAGAAACCATTGGCTCAATAGCAACAACCATACCAGGCGCCAACCTCGGACCTTTAAAATTAACATTATCCAAAAAATTCGGGACTTCTGGCTCTTCGTGCAACTGCCTTCCAACTCCATGCCCCACAAATTCCCTAATAATGCCATAATTACAACGCTCAACAACCTGCTGCACAGCAAGCGATATATCCCCAACACGCCTGCCCTTCACAGCGCACTCTATACCAGCAAACAAAGCGTCTTCCGCAGTGCTTAAAAACGACCTAACCTCTTCAGACACACCACCAACAACAAAAGTATAGGCATTATCGCCGTTATACCCCTCGTATTTGGCGCCCACATCTACACTAACTATATCACCATTTTTTAAAACAACATCTCTAGAGGGAATACCATGTATTACCATATCATTTATTGAAATACAGCAAGACTTGGGATAACCATTATAGTCCAAAAAACTAGGCATAGCATTCTCAGAAAAAATATACTTCCTCACGGCCTCATCTATGCTATAACAATCTATACCAGCCACGCACATACTCCCCGCAAGCTCCAAAGCCTTAGCAGAAATTAACGCCGCTGACCTCATTTTTTCTATTTCTTTAGCAGTTTTTATATTAATCACTGTGCAATTCCTTCCACCACATTCATCAACATATTGTTAACACTATCCACACTATCCTCTCCATTAACAACAAAAAACTTACCTAAATTGTAATAATACCCCTCCAGAGGCCTAGTTTGCTCGTAATAAACCTCCAGCCTAGTGTTTATAACATCAGCAACATCATCTTTCCTTGAAATTAACTCTCCACCACAAAAATCACAAACTCCTTCCTTAACCGGCTTTTTAAATGACACATGAAAAGGCGCTGCACAACTCTTACATATTCTCCGGCCAACCAACCTGCTTACCAACTCTTCTTTGTTAACATGTATCCCAATAACCTTGTCTATGTTAACCCCAATTTTATCTAAATGCTTAGCTTGCTCAACATTTCTAGGGTAACCATCTAATATAAAACCGCCTTTACAATCAGGCTTTTCAATGCGTCGCCTTAATATTACCCCAACAATATCATCTGGCACAAGCCTACCAGAACGCATATAAGGCTCAACCTGCTCCTTCAAACTTTCATCTTCCACCAAAATGTCACGCAGCATATCACCCATAGATATTATTGGGATACCAAGCTTTCCACTTATTAAGGCCGCTTGCGTTCCCTTGCCTGCCCCTGGTGCCCCCAAAAGCAATATATTCATAAACTAACTCCTCATTAAAATTCAAAATGCTACTCCAAAAAACCTTTATGCTTCTGCATAGTCACCTGCGACTGAATAACTCTAACCGTTTCCAAGGCTACCCCCACAACTATCAAAAGCGACGTACCTCCTAAAGCCATATTCTCCCCAGTTGTTATTGTAAATATTATTGGAAATATGGCTATAAAAGCTATAACCAAAGCACCAATAGTAGCCATCCTCCACAAAATTTTTGATATAAAAGAAGAAGTAGACCTACCAGGCCGTATCCCAGGAATTGAACCGTTACTTTTTATTAAATTGTTAGCTATTTCTATAGGATTATATTGAACAGAAACATAAAAGAAGTTGAATATTAATATAAGTATGAAATATATAACCGCATACTTCCATGAATCATTTCTAAATATTGAAAAAAAACCGTGCCAAAATGTGCCAGGCTCTAATCGCAAAAAACCACCAATCATACCTGGAACACCCAATATAGAACTAGCAAATATTATAGGCATAACTCCACTCATACTAAGCTTTATTGGAATATGCGCACTCTGCCCAGCATACATTCTTCTGCCAACCACTCTTTTTGCATACTGAATAGGTATTCTTCGCTCTGCCAAATGCATAACAACCACCAAAACGAGCATAAACAAAAACGCAAAAACAACTAAAAACGCGAAAGTATAATATTTATACTGCCCATCCATACCACGTTTTATCATGTTCCAAATCCCAGCAGCAGCGGATGGAGCCCTAGCTATTATGCTTGCAAAAAGTATTATAGATATACCGTTGCCTAAACCTCTCTCACTAACACGCTCCCCCAACCAAACTATAAGCGCGGTGCCAGTAGTTAACGACACTATTATAACAACTGCGGCAAACAAACCATCAAACCCCGACTTGTATCGTAAACCTCCACTAGCATATATTAACGCATAATAAAGGAGCCCCTGCACTATAGCCAAAAATATTGTAAGATACCTTGTCATCTTCAAAAGCTTTTTTCTGCCATGTTCGCCCTCTTTTTGCAACTTTTCAAACGCCGGCACCACGACAGTTAGAAGCTGTACTATTATAGAAGAACTTATATATGGCTGAATAGACATAGCAAAAAGAGTGGCTCTCGACAAACCGCCACCAGAAAGCACATCCAGGTAACTCAAAAAACTACCCGTTCTCCTAACAGCAGCCTCTACAAAATTTGCATCTATAAATGGCACAGGAATAGCTGCACCAAACCTATAAACCATCAATATAAACATTGTAAACATAAGCTTATTCTGCAAATCTCTAGAACTGAATATTTTAGAAATCATATTAAACATAAACTAACCAATATCTACCTTTCCACCAACAGCTTCTATCTTCTTTACAGCACTCTTTGAAAATTTTGCTGCAGTTACTTTTAATTTCTTATTAATATCGCCGCTACCCAAAATTTTAAGCCCATCATACTCTTGATTTACAACACCAAGATCTAACAACTTTGAAATATTAACTTCAGCACCATCTTCAAATATATTAAGCCTACTAACATTTAATATAGCATACCTTTTCTTGAAAATATTATTAAACCCTCTCTTCGGGACTCTCCTTTGAAAAGGCATCTGACCACCTTCAAAGCCCGGCCGCACGCCACCGCCAGACCTCGCATTCTGCCCCTTATTACCTTTACCAGAAGTTTTACCCAGCCCAGAAGCCATACCTCTGCCAACTCTTTTTCTTTTCTTTACAGAACCGCCCATAGGAGCTAACTCATGCAACCTCAAAAAAATACCCCCTTCCATTAAAATGCTACTTAACAACTTCCAAAAGATGCGCAATTTTAGAAAGCTTGCCCGTAGTAGCCTCGTTATTCGGCTGAACAACAACATCGCCAACCCTTTTAAGCCCCAATGAAGCAGCCACCAACACCTGTCTCCTGCTTGCGCCTATCAAACTCTTCTTTAACCGTATACTAACCGACACAAAATTCACCACCTAACCTAAAATTTCAGCCCTGCTCTTGCCTCGCACAGCAGCAACAGTAGCCAAACTTCTAAGCTTTACAAGCCCATCAAAAGTAGCACGAACAACATTAATTGTGTTGTTGCTTTTTAAAGACTTAGTTCTTATATCTTTTACTCCAAGCAATTCCACAACAGCTCGCACGGGGCCACCCGCTATAACTCCAGTTCCTTCAGGAGCAGGCTTTAAAAGCACCCTGCCAGCACCAAATTCTCCTATTATATTGTGCGGTATCGTTGTGCCTCGCAATGCCACATCTCTTAAATCCTTTTTGGCATTATCAATAGCTTTGCGCACAGCATCAGGTATTTCACCAGATTTACCAATACCCATCCCAACTTTACCTCTTCTATTTCCTACTATAACCAAAACCGCAAACTTAAATATTCTTCCACCTTTCACAGTTTTAGAAACCCTCTTAATGCTAACAACCTTCTCTTGAAACTCCAACTCTCTCTTTAACTTTTTAGCCAAACAACTGCCCTCCTTCTTAAAATTCTAAACCTGCTTCTCTAGCTTTGTCTGCCAAAGCCTTAACCCTGCCGTGATATAAATATCCACCTCTATCAAACACAACCTTATTTATACCTTTTTCTAAACAACGTTTTCCTAAAACTTCCCCAACAATCTCAGCTGCCTTTTTATTACCACCATAAGCCTTAAAGCTCTTTTCAACAGTAGACGCAGCCACCAAAGTTTTGCCTAAAACATCATCTATAACTTGAGCATACAAATTTTTATCAGAACGAAACACACTAAGCCTAGGCCTATCTTGCGTTCCGAACACCCTAGCCCGCACTCTTGCATGCCTTTTTGCTCTGGCTTTTGTTAACATAAACTCATCCTTCCTTTACCCTTTAGAACCCTTACCAGCTTTACCTGCTTTTCTTATAATATGCTCATTCACATACTTAACGCCTTTGCCCTTGTAAGGCTCTGGAGGCCTCTTACCCCTAATATCTGCAGCAAATTGCCCAACTTTTTGCTTATCTGCACCAGATATGACGACGACATTCTGCCCTTCAACTTTAATATCTATCCCATCAACGCTATTAATCACTACCGGATGCGAATAGCCAAGGTTCATAACAAGATTCTTACCCTGCATCTGAGCACGATAACCTACGCCATTTATCTCTAATCTTTTCTCAAAACCAACAGTAACACCCAACACCATATTGTTCACAAGCGCCCTAGTAAGCCCATGCAAACTCTTACTTCTTTTAGAATCATCTTTTCTTTTTATTATTATAACTTTATCTTCCAAACTAATCGATACATCTTTGCTAAAAATATTATTCAAACTGCCTTTCGGCCCAACAACATCCACACAGCTACCGCTAATTTTAACATTAACGCCATCTGGCACACTTACAGGCAGCCTACCAATCCTAGACAACTTTCAACACCCCCTTACCAAACAAAAGCTAACACTTCCCCGCCAACATTCTTTTTCCTTGCTTCTTTATCTGTCATAACACCTTTAGAGGTAGACACTATAGCAATGCCCAACCCTTTCATAACTTTTGGTAAATCTTTACAACTATAATACAACCGAAGCCCCGGCTTGGACACCCTCTTTAAACTCATTATAACAGGATTTTTCTTGGCGTCAACATATTTTAGAAAAATTCTTAACATTCCTTGCTTTTTATCTTTCAAAAACTCATACTTTTCAATATACCCTTCACTATACAGTATATTTGCTATTGAAGTTTTCAATTTAGACGCAGGAACATCTACCTTTTCATGCTTTGCCGAATTTGCATTTCGCAATCTCGTTAACATATCCGCCACTACATCTGTTGCTTGCACTATTTCTCCTCCTCAAATCTACCAACTAGCCTTTTTCACTCCAGGTATATACCCTTTGTAAGCCAAAACTCTAAAACAAATCCTACAAACACCATATTTTCTCAAATAGCCATGTGGCCTACCGCATATCTTACACCTATTGTAAGCCCTTGTGGAAAATTTTGGTGGCCTTTTTTGCTTCTCAATCATAGCCCTCTTTGCCATAAGATACCCCCTCTACACAGATCTAAAAGGCGCGCCCATCAAACCTAACAGCTCCTTAGACTCCTCATCCGTTTTAGCAGATGTTATGAAACTTACATCCATGCCACGAGCTTTATCTATTTTATCAAACTCCACTTCTGGAAAAATAATCTGTTCTTTAATGCCCAAACTATAATTTCCTCTGCCATCAAAAGAATTAGGATTTATTCCCCTAAAATCTCGCACACGTGGAAGAGCCACATTAAACAACCTATCTAAAAATTCATACATCTTCTCTCCACGAAGCGTAACTTTGCAACCAATCTTCATACCCTCACGAATTTTAAAATTCGCCACAGACTTCTTAGCCCTACAAATAACAGGCTTCTGACCTGTTATAACTGCCAAATTTTCCATCATAAAATCTATAATTTTAGAATTATCCTTTGCCTCTCCATCACATATATTAACCACTATTTTTTCTAATTTTGGAGCTTGCATAGGGTTTTTATAACCAAATTTTTCCATCAGAGCATTAACTACCTTATTTTCATACAACTCTTTTAACCTTGCCACTTTAAACCTCCTCTCCTAATATTAAAACAAATTGCCACACTTCTTACACTTTCGCTTCTTAACGCCACTTCCATCTACAGCCTTCCCCACTCTAGTAGCGCTATTGCATTCAGGGCAAACAAGCATAACTTTGCTAGAATATAGCGGCGACTCCACCTTTACAAGGCTTCCAGCCGTGTTTTGCTGCCTAGGCTTTAAATGTTTCGTGGAAATATTAACACCTTCAACTATAACTTTGCCCTCTTTTAAAGAAACTGCAGCTATTTTGCCAGTTTGCCCTTTACATTTGCCTGTTATAACCTGAACCATATCGCCTTTTTTTACATGCAACTTTTTCCTAACAACATTACTTTTCACCTTACACACCCCTTTATTACAAAACTTCAGGCGCAAGCGAAAGAATCTTCATATAGTTCTTCTCTCTTAGCTCTCTTGCTACCGGGCCAAAAATACGAGTGCCTCTCGGGTTTTTGTCTTCTCTTATTATAACAGCTGCATTTTCATCAAAACTTATATAACTCCCATCTTTTCTTCTAACAGCATTAACACACCGAACCACGACAGCTCTTACAACGTCGCCCTTTCTAACCATGCCTCCAGGAGCCACCCGCTTAACAGCCGCCACTATAACATCACCAATTCTAGCATACCGCTTTTTAGACCCACCAAGCACTCTAATACACATAAGCTCCTTCGCTCCCGTATTATCTGCTACCTTAAGCCGCGTTTGCATCTGTATCAAATCAACTCACCTCTTTTAAAAACACAAAAATAAAACCTATTTTGCTTTTTCTATTATTTTATCAACACGCCATCTTTTATCCTTTGAAAGAGGCCTGGTTTCCATAATACGAACTCTGTCACCTACACCACAAGCATTATTCTCATCGTGTGCCTTTCTACGTATAGTTTTCCTAACTATTTTTTTATACAGTGGGTGCCGTACATTATCTTCAATTGCAACAACAACAGTCTTATCCATTTTATTGCTAACAACATTGCCCACACGAACCTTTCTGTAATTCCTATCCACCTGCATTAAAACAAACCTCTCTTAAAAATTTTAACCGTTTAAGCCCAATTCACGCTCGCGCAATACCGTTTTCATCCGAGCAATATCCTTCTTAACTAACCTACACCGCGCAGGATTCTCCAACTTGTTAGCAGCTCCTTGAAAACGCAAGTTAAAAAGCTCCTGCTTTAACTCGTTTATGGTTTTTAATATCTTGCCAGAATCCATATCTCTTACATCTTTTGCTTTCATCTATCTTCACCGCCTAAACCTTGCTCTCTAGACACAAATTTACACTTTATAGGTAATTTGTGCATAGCAAGCCGCATAGCCTCCCTCGCCACAGCTTCGGTAACGCCACCAACTTCAAATATAACTCTACCTCTTTTAACAACTGCTACCCAATACTCAGGAGCACCCTTACCTTTACCCATACGCACTCCTGCAGGCTTCTTAGTTACCTGTTTGTCTGGAAATATTTTAACCCAAACCTGGCCACCACGCTTTGTATACCTAGTCATAGCAATACGAGCAGCTTCTATTTGATTAGAAGCTATCCATGCCGGGCTTAACGCTTGCAAACCATACTCGCCGTAAACAACTTTGTTACCTTTTCTCGCTAAACCCTTCATACGCCCACGATGGTGCCTTCTGTACTTTGTACGTTTTGGCATTAACAATGTACTCTATCTCCTTTCAGCCCTAAAATTCCTACCAACACGACCTCTTTTTGGTTGAGGCTCATCGCTCAGCTTATCTTCCTGCTTGGCTCCTTTTAACACTTCTCCATTACAAACCCACACCTTAACACCAATTATACCATATGTGGTATGCGCCTCTGCAAAACCATAGTCTATATCTGCTCTTAAAGTTTGAAGTGGAATTATGCCTTCGTGATACCTTTCAGCACGTGCAATTTCTGCGCCTGCCAAACGCCCAGATACTTGAATTTTTATCCCCTTAACGCCGGCCTCTATAGCTCTCTTTATGGCTTGCTTCATTGCTCTTCTAAAAGATATTCGCCGCTCTAACTGAGCTGCAACGCTTTCAGATATAAGTTGAGCATTTATATCGGGCTTTTTCATCTCTACTATATTAACAACCACATTCTTATTAATAAGCTTTTCAAGCTGAGCCTTAACCTTTTCTATTTCAGAACCGCCTTTGCCTATAACTATACCTGGCTTCGAACAATATATATATATTTTTATCCCAGAAACTCCACGTTCTATCTCTATTCTTGCCACGCCAGCCGTATATATCTTCTTTTTCAAAAAACCACGTATTTTATAGTCTTCCACCAAATATTCACTAAATCTATCTTTGCCTACATACCACCTAGAATACCAATCTTTTATAATACCAAGCCTTAAACCATGTGGGCTAACTTTTTGCCCCATAATATACCTCCCCTTTTTAAACTAAACCGCTTCCTTTAATTTTATAGTAACATGCGACATCCTTTTTAATATTCTGCAAGACCTACCCTTAGACACAGGACGCACTCTTTTTAAAATAGAAGCTGGAGTAACAAAACATTCGCCTACATACAAATTACCGCCATCCATACCAAAATTGTTAACCGCATTGGCCTGAGCAGAATTTATAAGCTTAATTAACAATTCGCAAGCAGCTTTAGGAGTATACTTTAAAATTGCAACAGCCTGCTTAACACTCTTGCCACGAATTAAATCTAAAACCACTTTCACCTTCCTAGGCGATATTCTAACATGATTTAACTTTGCGATAGCTTCCAACACTAACACCTCCTACATTTTATATTACTTCGACGTTTTGGAACCAGCATGCCCCCTAAATGTGCGCGTTGGAGCAAACTCCCCCAGCTTGTGGCCAACCATATCTTCCGTAATATATATTGGCACATGTTTCCTGCCGTCATGAATAGCAAACGTATGCCCAACAAAATCTGGAAATATAGTAGAACCACGTGACCAAGTTTTCAACACCTTTTTCTCTTTGTTATTATTCATCTGCACAACCCGCTTTAATAACTTTTCATCTACATAAGGCCCTTTCTTAACAGATCTACCCATGAAATACCTCCACACGTTAAAAATTAGCTGCACTAACTGCTACGCCTATTTCTCATTTCTTCTTCTAACTATATATTTATCCCTAAGGTTTTTCTTCTTCCTAGTTTTATAGCCAAGCGTTGGCTTGCCCCACGGCGTTACCGGGCCAGGCCTTCCAATAGGACACTTTCCCTCTCCACCTCCGTGCGGATGGTCGTTTGGGTTCATAACAGAACCGCGCACTGTTGGCCTGAACCCCTTGTGACGAGTTTTTCCTGCCTTACCAACTTTAACATTTTCATGCTCTAAATTCCCAACCTGGCCTACTGTAGCACAACAAACCACTAAAATTTTCCTAAGCTCCCCCGACGGCAAACGCACCAACGCATACTTGCCCTCCTTAGCCATCAATTGCGCAGAATTGCCCGCAGAACGCACTAAAACGCCGCCCTGCTTTGGAGAAAGTTCAATATTATGAATAAATGTTCCAACAGGTATATCTTTAAGCAAAAGAGCACTGCCTGGCCTAATATCTGCCTGTTCACCACTTTCAACAACATCGCCAACTTTTAGCCCATTTGCAGCTAATATATACCTTTTCTCGCCATCCTCATACTTTACAAGCGCTATATTAGAGGAACGATTAGGATCATACTCTAAAGATTGAACCACTGCCTTAACATCATGCTTATCTCTCTTAAAATCTATTAACCTATACTTTCTCTTATTCGCACCGCCCCTATGACGTACAGTTATCTTGCCACTATTGTTCCTACCAGAATGCTTTTTAAGCGTACACACTAAACTCTTTTCTGGTCTTTTTTTTGTTAAACAC
This sequence comes from uncultured Clostridiaceae bacterium, assembly GCA_946411985.1. GTDB lineage: Bacteria > Bacillota > Clostridia > Oscillospirales > Ruminococcaceae > RUG12519. Next base: position 2,553 of record CAMKFY010000009.1, on the reverse strand, counting down.
GAGTAATCTGTAACAGTCATGCCTCTTCTTGAAGCGGTGGTAGGATTATAAGTTTTAACAGCCATTTTACCTCTCCTCGCTTGAAACTTTTAACATAAAACTAATACAAAGCATCAAAAAATTCAATAGTCTTAGAATCTTCAAATAACTTTACTATGGCTTTCTTCCAATCTTGCCTATAGCCTCTGCTTTGCCTATATCGCACAGCCCTGCCTTTACAATTCATAGTGTTTACCTTTTCCACCTTTACTCCAAAAAGTTCTTGCAGAGCCTTTTTTATTTCTATTTTATTTGCATCCCTACGCACCTTAAACACATACTTCTTATCTTGAATTCCCTTCATAGAATCTTCAGTTATTATAGGCTTTATTATAATATCGTGAGCAGTTCTTTTTTTCATTTAAGCGTACACCTCCTCAATTCTATTTAGAGATGATTCTTCTAAAATTAACTTCTCACAGTTTAACAAATCATACACATTTATTTCACCAACAAAAGAAGTTTTAACAAATTTTAAATTTGAAGCACTCCTAACAACAAAGTTATTAACACCGCCCAAAACCACTAAAGATTTACCAGACACCTTTATAGCGTTCATAAACTCCAAAAAAGCCTTAGTTTTATATTCACTCATGCTAATACTATCCACCAACACCAGCTCAGAATTCATAAATTTCAAAGATAAAGCATGCTTAATGGCAAGCCTTCTCACCTTTTTATTTATAGAAAAGCCATACTTCCTAGGCTTTGGCCCTAAAGCCACACCACCATGCACCCACTGCGGAGACCTCGTAGAACCCTGCCGTGCCCTGCCTGTGCCTTTTTGCCTCCATGGCTTACGCCCACCGCCACGAACCTGCGACCTCGTAAGGGTAGACTGAGTGCCCTGCCTGCAATTTGCAAGGTGATTTACAACAACAAAATGCAAAATATCTTTTCTCGGAGTTAGAGAAAATATATTCTCATTAAGCTTTCTCTTAGATACTTCCTGCCCTTTCATGTTTAAAACTACAATATCTGATGACATAACTATTCCTCACTTTTAACCTTTTTAACACTGCTTTTTATTACAACAACACCACCATTTGGCCCAGGTATGGCTCCCCTAACAGCCACTAAATTATTCTCAACATCTACCTTTACAAGCTGTAAATTTTGCACCGTTACCCCTTTGCCACCCATTCTTCCTGGCATTTTCTTCCCTTTCAATATGCGCGACGGATCTGAAGCGCCAGACATAGAACCAGCATGCCTCCTTACAGGGCCAGTACCGTGGCTACCCTTTAACTGATGCCCGCCATACCGCTTTATTGTGCCTGCAAAACCTTTGCCTTTCCCTGTGCCACTAACATCTACAAAATCTCCAACTTCAAAAACATCTGCCTTAACAACATCGCCAGGCTTATATGCGTCGCAATTATCTAACTTAAACTCCTTTAAATATCGTTTGAAAGCCGACCCCGCCTTTTTAAAATGACCCATCATTGGCTTATTCACCTTAGAAGGTTTCAAATTTTCAAACCCAAATTGCAGAGCATCATAACCATCTTTAGACCTGGTTTTTCTTTGCACAACAGCACAAGGCCCAACCTCCAAAACAGTTACTGCCACAACAGCGCCCGACTCGTCGAATAACTGCGTCATACCAAGCTTTTTGCCCAACATTGCCTTTAACATCTATACACTCCCTTTCAACCACAAAAACTCAAAGCTTAATTTCTATCTCTACGCCAGCAGCCAAATCTAAACCCTGTAAAGCCTCAACAGTTCTATTAGATGGGCGCAATATTTCAATTAAACGCTTATGAGTTCTCATTTCAAATTGTTCCCTGCTGTCTTTATATTTATGAACTGCACGAAGTATTGTAACCACTTCCTTCTTCGTTGGAATAGGCACAGGCCCCACCACTTCAGCGCCCGTTCTCTTTGCAGAGTCTATTATTTTTTTACAAGACTTATCTAACAAAACGTGATCATAACTTTTAAGTTTTATCTTCATCCTACCCTTAGTAGCCAAATTATATTTCTCCTTTTCAAATTACATTTTCATTGTTGCAAAAACAACAAACCGCGCAATAGCACAACAACACAACAACCCCAAAATATAAAACCAAAACCCACAAACACAAACAGCCAAATAAAAACACACAACCAAGCACACCACTTCAACAATGCCAGACCAGTATAGCAGCATAAGTAAATTTTTTCAATATTATTTTTACATTGTTAATTGTAAATTTTTTGTGTATAAGTTTAAAATATTAACAATACCCCCAATATTTATAACCTTTAAATTTTGCTTGACGCCACTAAATTCATTTGTTTTGTTTGTAATATATTTTTTCAAATTCAAATATATATATTAAAACCCATAAAAACACAAAACATTATAAAAAATAAAATTATCAAAATTATATATTTTTATATTTTTCTTGTTAAAATTCTAATATTTTGCTATAATTCCATATATGTTTTGGAGGAAACGCTGCTTTAATATGGCTATTTAAAATATTATTTAAGACAATTATGTTTGGTAGGTTTTTTTAGTTATGA
>CAMKFY010000008.1 GCA_946411985.1 uncultured Clostridiaceae bacterium | reverse complement strand
AAACATCTTCTACAGTTACAGCTTCCTCACCAATTAAAGAACTTATAGCATCTATGCCAACAGGCCCACCGCCATAATTTTCTACTATAACCTTTAATATTTTAATATCTAAACTTTCAAGCCCAACCCTATCTACGCCAAGCTTATCTAGCGTTAAATTAACAATATTCTCATCTATAACGCCACTGCCCAACACCTGCGCAAAGTCTCTAGCTCTTTTTAAAAGCCTATTTGCTATTCGTGGAGTGCCTCTTGCTCTGCAACCAAGCTGCAACGCGCCACCTTCAGTGCATGCTATATTTAATAAGCTTGCACTACGAAGTATTATGTTTTTAAGCTCATCATTGCTATAAAGCTGCAGCCTAAACACAACCCCAAACCTATCTCTAAGTGGTGCTGAAAGCTGACCAGCCCTTGTAGTGGCTCCAACCAACGTAAATGGCGATAAATTTAAACGCAAAGACTTAGCACTCGGCCCTTTACCTATTATTATATCTAACACACCATCTTCCATGGCAGGGTATAACACCTCTTCCACCTGCCTTGAAAGCCTGTGAATTTCGTCTATAAATAAAACGTCATTATTGCTCAAACCAGAAAGCAATGCCGCTAAATCACCTGTTTTTTCTATTGCTGGGCCAGAAGTTATTTTAATATTAACACCAAGCTCGCGAGAAATTATTGTTGCAAGAGTGGTTTTGCCAAGCCCAGGCGGGCCGCAAAGCAAAACATGATCTAATGCTTCATTCCTTTTTCTAGCAGCTTTAATATATATATTTAAATTTTCTTTTAACTTGCTTTGCCCAACATACTCACGCAAACTTTTAGGCCGTAAACTAAACTCCACCTCTGCGTCTTCATTTTTATATGTTGGTTGCAAAAATTTACAATTTAAAGCGTCCTGCTTCAAAACCTTTTCAACCTCCACAAAACAATAAAACTAACCACCAGACAGCTCTAAAAGAGCAGCTTTAACTATGTTTTCAACAGAATCCGCATTTTTTTGCGCATATACAGCTTTTAAAACTTCACTCCTACTATAACCCAAAACTAACAAAGCCTCCACAGCTTCTTTAAACATATTCGCATCTTCAACATCCTTCGCAATACAGCTATTTTGCGAAATTTCTTCAACATCATATTTTTTAACCTTATCTTTTAACTCTAATATTATTCTTTTAGCAGTTTTTGAGCCTATACCTCTGCATTCACAAAGCTTATTAACATCCCCACAATTTAAACACTGCAAAAAACCATACGGCGTAAACGTAGAAAGTATGGCCAAAGCAAAACTTGGCCCAACGCCCGATACAGATATTAAAAGCTTAAAAACTCTCTTCTCAATTTCATTATAAAACCCATACAGCTCCATTAAATTTTCCCTTAACACCATATGAACATATAAACAGACCTCTTTTAAACCACGAACAGAATCAGCCGTATTACTAGAAACCTTAACCTCAAAAGATATACCACTCTTACACTGTAAAGCCAATAAAAAATGCCCATCGCACCTATTTAGAAAAACAATATCACCAGTTAAACTATATATCATATACTTCTATTTACCTCAAATAGCCTTGAACAGGAAGAATGTGCATGCGCTACAGCAAGCGCCAAAGCGTCGGCAGTATCGTCAGGTTTTGGCATAAATTTTAATTTTAATAACATTTTAACCATCTGCATAACCTGGCTTTTAGTTGCTCTACCATAACCAGTAACAGCCTGCTTTACCTGAACCGGAGCATATTCAAAAATATTAATATTAAAACTTTGGGCACACAACAAAACAACGCCCCTCGCTTGAGCAACATCTATTGCAGTTTATTTATTAGCAGAAAAAAACAGCTTTTCAATAGACATACACTCAGGCTCGTAAACCGCTAATATGTTGTAAAGCTCTTTATAAATAATATCTAACCTTTTAGAAAATTTTATGTTTGGCGAAGTATTTATAGCGCCATAATCTAAAACCAAAAAATCCGAACTACTATATTTTATAACTCCCCAACCTACTATAGCATAACCCGGATCTATACCAATTATCTTCAATATTATTACACTCCAGATAGTAATTTTAATACAACCCTGAGTGTATCATACTATGCACATTTTAGCAAGTTTTGTTACAATAAAAAAATTTGAAAATATATACAAAAATTAAAAAAATATATATTCGCATATTACAAATAATTACAAAATTTTTATATATAACGAAAAAAATTGTACATAAATATATATATCTATGGTTTTTAGTAGAATTTTAGGCGAATTTATGTTAAAATGTCTAAGAAGATTGTCTAATTTTGTATTATACAGCATAGAAAGGAAAGACAGATGTAATGAAATTTATACGTAAAATAAAATGGAAATATAAAATTCTATACTTTGCTTGTGCTATTTTTGCCTCTACATATTTTAATAAAAATTTACATAATAGAGCTTATGCCACAAAAATATATTCCGAGGAGAGTGATTCAACAAATTCAACAAATAAAACGGAGAAGAAAGATAAACAAAAAAAAGAATATGAACATAACAAAAAAAGTAAACCCTGGCAATTTAAAAAGGGCAAAAACTCAGAAATTTTCAAAGAAATAAGCGAGCCTTCGCTAAAAAAAATAAAAGAAAAATTTCTAACAACAAAACAACTATTTAAACATCTTTGCGATAACGGGCTGAGCGCAAAAGAAGCAATGAATTTTTATTTTAATATGAGCGAAGAAAAGATATCAACTTTGTTGGGCAATGACAGATATACTATCAACACAGATGAAGACCTAACCAACAAAAACAACTCCACAATATATTTGAACAAAGAGAGAATTAAAAAAGACAAAAAAATGTCTGAAAAAAGAAAGAAGGAATTAGAAGACCAAAATAAAAAATTAAAAAATGAAATAAAATATTTTGACGAGGTATACAGATTAATACAAAAATATGAAGTTGAATATATATTAAAAGACAAAATAAAAGAGATACTCCCTAAAGACCCTAAAAAATTGGAAAAGGTAGCATTTATAAACCCAGGCCATGGTTTTGAAGATAAAGGCGCAATATATAATTTTAATGGAAAAGAAATTAAAGAATGCAATATAAATGCTAAAATCTCAAAAAAAATAATAGAAAAACTATTACATAACGATTTTCAGGTGTATGTTGTTTGCAATTTAAAATATAGCGGCATAGACCTTAATAAACTGCCAAATAAAAAAAATCTACATATTATTTTTGAAGGACGGCCACCAATAATAGGCAATATTGAAAAATTTAGAGTAGTAGACGCCTACGCAGTTTGCATGAAAACGCTTATTAAGGAAATGCAAAAAATAACAAAAAAAGCGAAAGTTAACTGCCTATGCCTACACCACGACTACAGCTCAGACAGCAAGTTCTTTGGCAGTGTTATATTTTATGAAATAACCAAAAAAACTTCCAAACAACTCGTTGAAAATAGCAAAACTTTTGCAGAAATTTTGTTTAAAAATTTCAAAGTTCCACACAAAAAATTAATAAAATTAGTGAATAAAAATGGCATAAAATTAAACAAAAGCTATGACATTAGCAAAGTTAAAATAGAAGATTGGGCAATGTGCCACTTAGGGGAGGAAAATGAAATAAAATTGAAGGAATTTGTAAACCACGCACTAGTATTCGTGGAAGAAGAATACCTCAGTAACCCACATATATTAAAAGCATTTTTAAACGACAAAATACAAGAAGCTTTCGCTAAAGCTATAGCAATGTCTTTTTGTGAGTATTTTGGCGTGGAATATAAAGACATAAAATGCAAACCTCAAGAAATTAATCATGAAAATAAGAAAACTTCCACCGCAAAAACCAAAAACAAGAAAATTAAAAAGATTCCCATTGCCTAATTATTTTTAACAAACCCAAAAAGAATAATCATCGCAACTATAAGCTGTGATGATTATTTTTTATTACTTTCAAAACACAAACCGCAACCAGAAGCCACTTAACCGCCACAATTAGAAAAAAACCCCACAACCTCATTCATAGAAATAAAATGCTTTTCTCCAGTGCGCCTACACTCTAACTCGAGCACCTTAGACTCAACAAACCTCCTACCAACTATTACAACATAAGGGAAACCCAACAGCTTAGCATCTTTCATATTTTCGCCAAAAGTGGCATCTTTATCAAAAAAAACAACAGAAACACCATTAGCCTTCAAATATGAATAAACTTCTTCGCCGCTCTCCAAATTTCCCGGAGCACAAACCAAAGCACAAACATATGGCGCCACCACCACAGGCCACACCAAACCCTGCTCATCGTAATTAACCTCACATATTGCACCAAGCAACCTGTTAACACCGATGCCATAACAACCCATGTAATAATTTTTTTCAGCTCCAAACTCATCAATAAAAACTCCACCCATTCGCTCCGAGTAAAAAGTTCCTAATTGAAAAATATGACCTAACTCTATAGCATTAACCTTCCGAAATTTAGATATATCTAAAGAACCATACTCAGCCCTCAATTTATCTAAAACCACCTCGTCTTCCAAAACTTCCTCATTAAACACTAAGGAGCTGTCAGAACTAACCAAAATTTTATCTTCGCCCGTTGGAGCCACGCACATAAACTCATGCGAAACCTTGCCCCCCATATTACTATTACAAGCCTCTACAGCCACTACATCCAAACCAAGCGCAGAAAATATCTTAAAATAGCACTCCCGCATAGACTCATACTCGTGCACCATATCATCAAATGTGGCATGAAAACTATAACCATCTTTCATTAGGAATTCTTTACTCCTAAAAATACCACCACGAACCCTTATTTCATCTCTATATTTATTCCCAATTTGATATATATTAATTGGCAAATCTTTATAAGAAATTATAAAATCTTTAACAAAATCTAACACTATCTCCTCACCAGTTGGAGCTAAACAATACTCACCAGTTCTACCTAAAAAACTATACATCTGCTTAGAACTGCTATAAGTATCCCATCTTCCAGAAGCCAACCACAAAGACTTCGGCTGCATAACAGGCAAACTCACCTCAGCACAACCATAACTATCTAAAAAACGGCGAATTAAACTAACAACATTATTCCTCGCCTTTGTTAAAATATTGCCAAAACCATACACACCAGCAGCATGACGCCTAAGCTGAGAAGATTGAAACAACAGCTCCTGCGAAACCAAATCCGCATCTTTCCTAGAATGCCTAGTTTTCACTCCCATTCTTCTTAAACGCATTGCTACCCCTCTTTTAAGCTAAGTAATTAAAACTCTAAATGGCTCCCCCTGTTGGGCTCGAACCAACGACCGCACGGTTAACAGCCGTGTGCTCTACCACTGAGCTAAGGAGGAATATATAACCTGACTGAAACTCTGCCAAAACCATAAAACTAAACAAAACTCGAAAGGCTGCATATAAAACTCTAAACAAACCAATCTACAAATTAAAGCCAACATACAGCCCACATGGCTCCCCCTGTTGGGCTCGAACCAACGACCGCACGGTTAACAGCCGTGTGCTCTACCACTGAGCTAAGGAGGAAAACTCATAAATAAAAACTTGCACAAAATTAAACCGCAACACAAAAACACATATATTCTGAACAAGTGGTGACCTGTGCGGGAATTGAACCCGCGTTTCCGCCGTGAAAGGGCGACGTCTTAACCTCTTGACTAACAGGCCAAACATGGTAGCGATAGCTGGGTTTGAACCAGCGACCTTACGGGTATGAACCGCACGCTCTAGCCAACTGAGCTATATCGCCCCAACTAAAAGCACCACAATCAAAGCCTTGCTAAACACACTTTTAAACAACCAAAACTACTTTAACTCTACCTTAGCCCCAGCTTCTTCCAATTTAGCTTTCATTTCCTGTGCCTCAGCGTCTGGCACCTTAGCCTTAACAACTCCAGGAAACCCATCAACCAACGCTTTGGCCTCCTTTAAGCCAACCCCAGTTAAATCTTTAACCGCCTTTATAAGAGCCATCTTAGTATTGCCCACTTCTGCCACAACAACATCAAATTCGCTCTTTTCAACTTCTGCAGCGCCCCCAGCGCCACCAGCAGCGCCAACCATAGCCGCAGCTACAGCAGAAACACCAAACTCCTCCTCCAAACACTTAACCAATTTATTTAAATCTAAAACCGTTAAGCCCTTTATACCTTCCACAATTTCAACTACATCTTTGTATTCTGTCACAATAAACATCTCCCTTACACAACTATTATAATACAAATATCAACAACTATTCCTTGCCTTCAGCAGCCAACTTGTCTGCAATAGCCTTCACAACCACAGCAAGATTACGAATAGGCGACAACAACAAACCCAACAACATAGAAATCAATTCCTCTTTGCTCGGCAGCGACCCATACTCATTTATAAGTTCACCGCTAACAACCTCACCTTCTATAAAGCCTGCCTTAACAGAAAAACCAGTATCCTTCGACAGCTCCTTAACATACTTGGCCAAAATCTTAGAAACCAATATGGGGTCACCCTTTGCCAGCGCTATAGAAGTAGCCCCACACAAATGATCATCAAAGTTAAAGCCTACCTCTTTAAAAGCAAAACGTAACATACTGTTCTTGGCAACAAAATAAGAAACACCTGCCTCACGCATCTCACGCCTCAACTTGGTATCATTTTGAACATCAATGCCTTCATAAGCCACCAAAATACCAACATTTGACTCTCTTATCTTATTCACCAAATTGGAAACATAATCCTTTTTGGCAAGCAACACACTCTCGCTTGGCAACAAACTCACCTCCACTCAAAAACAAAACTCCACAAAACCGTAAATCAAATCCAACAGAAGCATTATACAAAATTTTCAATAGCATGTCAATAGTTTTTTGAACTTTTTTTAATCAGCATACCTTGAAACGTTAACCTTAACCCCAGGCCCCATAGTTCGCGCAGCAAAACAAGACTTAACATATTGGCCTTTAAATGAAGAAGGCCGCGCTTCAGAAATTGCCAACATTAAAGCATCAAAATTTTCATAAAGCTTCTGCGCCCCAAAAGACACCTTGCCTATAGAACAGTGTATTATATTGGTTTTGTCTAAACGATATTCCACCCTGCCAGCCTTCACCTGCCTAACAGCCTCAGCCACATCTGCGCTCACAGTGCCAGCTTTGGGGCTTGGCATCAAACCTTTAGGGCCTAAAACCTTTCCAAGCCTGCCCACAACGCGCATCATATCTGGAGAAGCTATAACAACGTCGAAATCTAAAAAATTTTCATTTTGAACCTTTTCTGCAAGCTCCTCAGCTCCAACATAATCTGCCCCTGCTTCTTTAGCTTGAGCCCAATCGCCCTCTTTAGCAAACACCAAAACCTTTACCTTTTTACCTGTTCCATTTGGCAAAACAACAGAGCCGCGCACCTGCTGATCTGCATGACGAGAATCTACTCCTAGGCGCAAATGCAGCTCAACAGTTTCATCAAAATTTGCCAACGGCCCTAACAAAATAACGTCAAAAGCTTCCCTGCCTTCGTAAAACTTTGCCAAATCTATATTTTTCAAACTTTCTTTATATTTTTTACCCATAAGATACTCCTCTACAAAAATTATTTGAACCTAATCCTCAACCACCACTCCCATAGACCTAGCAGTGCCAGCTATTATACTAGTAGCTTTGTCTATGTTAGCAGCGTTTAAATCGGAAAACTTTTTTTGCGCAATATCCTTAATTTGAGCCTTGGTTATATTAGCCACCTTATTCTTGTTTGGCTCTCCAGAGCCTTTCTCCAAACCTAAAGCTTTTTTTATAAGAACTGCTGCTGGCGGAGTTTTTGTAATAAACGTAAAAGAATGATCTGCATAAACCGTTATAACAACCGGTATTATAAGCCCTTCACCATCTTTAGTTCTGTCATTAAATTCTTTAGTGAAACTAACAATATTAACACCGTGCTGACCAAGCGCAGGCCCAACTGGAGGAGCAGGAGTAGCCTTGCCAGCAGGTATTTGTAATTTAATATAACCTGTTACCTTTTTAGCCATTTTAAACACCTCTTTAATTAATTTGCATCTAAACTTTCTAAAACAACACTATCCAAATCCACTTCTATGGGAGTATTTCTTCCAAAAACAACAACCTCAACCTCAACCTTGCCGCTGTCTTTATCTATGCCCTTAACCGTACCGCTAAAGCCTTCAAACGCCCCAGAGCTTACCTTTACAATATCTCCAACGTTATAATCTACCTCAACATTATGCTTTTCTATTCCCAATTTATCTACCTCTTGCTGAGAAAGAAAACTCGGGCTATACGAATGGCCTACAAAACCAGTAACTCCCTTAATTTTTTTTATTATAAGCCAACTATCGTCATTTAAAACCATTTTAACTATAACATATCCAGGAAAAAGTTTCCGCTCTACCTCGCGAGCCTTGCCATTTTTTATTTCTTTGAATTTTTCAACCGGAACTCTCACTTCCATTATGAGACTCTGACAGTTTTTATTTTCTACCACCTTTTTTATATTCTCCGCCACCATCTTCTCATAGCCAGAATACGTATGAATAACATACCATTTTGCAGCATCAGCCATTGAAAACAAACTCCCTACCTTTTAAAGAACTACAACGATCTAAGCAACATTTTAAGTATACTACGAAACAAGAAATCTGCAAAAACAACGAACGCAGTCATAACCAACACAGCAACAATAACCACAAAAGTAGCATTAACAACGTTTTTCTTGCTAGGCCACACCACCTTTTTAAGCTCGCTTTTTAATTCTCTCAAAAAATTTGCAACACGACGAAAAAAACCAACCTTATTTTTCTTAGCTTTAACCTTGCCAACAGCTTTAAACTTGCTATTTGCTAAGTTGCCCTTCTCGTCTTTTTTTTTAAGTTTCTCTATTTTCTTAGCCATAATCATTCCCCGTTACTTAGTTTCCTTATGCAAAGTATGTTTTTTACAAAAACAACAATGTTTTTTCATTTCAAGCCTGCCAGCATCACTCTTTTTATTTTTAGAAGTGCTATAATTGCGCCTATTGCATTCTGCACACGCTAAAGTAACATTCACTCTCGCTTTTACTCCCATTTTAAAACCCACCCCCTTTTTAAAACATGTAATAAATTATGAATATATAAAATTAAATTCACCAAAAATACAAGTGCTATTCTAACATGCAGGAAATGTAATGTCAAGTATATATATTTCCACAAAGGCAAACAAATTTTTATACTAACACTTTATAAAATTTTAAACTAAATTTTAACACAAACCTACTTGATTATGTTTCACAACATATGATATAATATCCACCGAAAAGACATAATATATTTAAATATGTTTTTTGATTTTACATTTTAGGAGGGGTTTGGTTTGGCTTATAAAATAGGTGACGAGTGCATAAAATGCGGAGCTTGCGCAGAAAATTGCCCCGTAAGCTGCATATCTCAAGGCGAAGAAAAGTTTGTTATAGATGGGGAGAAATGCATAAGCTGTGGCACATGTGCTGGGGTTTGCCCTGTTGGAGCTCCAAAGCAGGAATAATTTTTTTAAAATTTTAGTATATATAAAATTTTAACGTCGACTAATAAAATTAGTCGATATTTTTTATAAAAATAGTGAAACTATAATATAGAAAAACTCAAGGAGACGGCAATGAAATATACAAACATAAAAAATTGGTTAAACATAATATTAGGCACATGTATATTTTCTTTAGGAATACAATGGTTTGCCAGCCCAAATAAAATAGTAACAGGAGGAGCCACAGGCGCATCTATAATATTAACAAACCTTATAAAAACGTTAACTAATGTAAATATTCCAATTAGCGCGCTAGTTTTCGTAATAAATGTGCCCATATTCATACTTAGCTTTATAACAAACGGAAGCAAATTTGTAAAAAAATCACTTTTTGCCACAATTATGATATCTGTTTGGTTATCTATTTTTAGCAAAATACCAAATATGTTTAAAATTGGAGACGACATTATATTAGCTACAATACTAACTGGAGTTTTTTCTGGCGTAGGATCTGGAATTATATTAAAAATAGGAGCCGCGTCTGGAGGCACAGATATGCTTGCTAACTCTATATTTAAAGTTTTCCCGCAATTTACAATACCGTCTATAATATTTACTTTAGACGCTTCAATAGTTATTTTTGGCTTTTTAATATTTGGCCCCACAAAAACAACATACGGAATAATAACAATATTCATATCTTCGAAAATAATAAACAACATATTAGGCGGCCTACGGTTTGCAAGAGCGGTTTTTATAGTGTCTGAAGAGGTAAAAGAAATATCTGACGAAATATTTAAGCAGCTAAACAGAGGCAACACAAATATTAACTGCACTGGTATGTATACAAAAAAAGAAAAAAACCTTTTAATTGTTGTTGTTTGGCCTAAAGAAATAGTAAAATTAAAGAAAATAATAAATTCTAAAGACAAGAAAGCATTTGTAATAATATGCCCTGCTCAAGAAGTGCTCGGAAAAGGGTTTATATCAGAAAAAAGTTTGTAAAAAAGTAATAATATAATTTTGGGCTAATGGCACAAAGCTTTTTCTGTTTTCTTATCAAATATATGCACCTTGTCTAAATTTAAAAATAGCCTCAACATATCCCCTTTTTTTACATTAACCCTATTTGGAACTCTGGCTGTCATATTTTGGCCTTTATATCTGAAATATATATATATTTCGCAACCCATCAACTCCACGAACTCTGCCCTTGTTTCAAATGAAGTGCTTCTAGAACTGTTTAGCAGTGCGTTATCTGTTCCTATTTCTTCTGGCCTAATACCAAGTAGCACCTCTTTGTTAACATATTCTTCAAAATTGCAAAATTTCAACTTACTAGACGGAATAAAAAATGTAAAGTCATCAATTTGTATAAAATATCTATCGCCTTTTTTTAAAAGAACCGCATCAAAAAAATTCATCTGCGGAGAGCCAATAAAGCTAGCCACAAAAACACTAACAGGCTCATCATATAACTTTTGCGGTGCGTCTACCTGCTGTATATATCCGTTTCGCATAACCACAATCCTATCACCCATAGTCATGGCTTCTGCTTGGTCGTGCGTTACATATAAAAATGTTTTGTTTAATATATCGTGCAGTCGCGATATTTCGGTTCGCATACGGGTTCTAAGCTTAGCGTCTAAATTAGAAAGCGGCTCATCTAACAAAAAAACATCTGCATCGCGCACCATGGCTCTGCCAAGAGCAACGCGTTGCCTTTGCCCGCCAGATAGGTCTCTTGGCTTTCTGTCTAAGTAGTCTTCTATGCCTAAAATTTCAGCTGCTTTTTTAACCTTTTCTCTTATTACATTTTTAGGCATCTTCCGTAACCTTAAAGAAAACTCCATATTTTTTCGAACAGACATATGTGGATATAGCGCATAGTTTTGAAACACCATAGCAATATTCCTATCTTTTGGAGCCACCCCATTAACGCGCCTATTTCCTATAAATATCTCACCGTTTGTTATATCTTCAAGCCCAGCTATCATGCGAAGAGTGGTAGATTTGCCACAACCAGAAGGCCCTACGAAAACAACAAATTCTTTATCTTTTATTTCTAAGTTAAAATTTTTCACAACAAATAATTTTCCATCGTAAGATTTATCTACACCTTTTAAGGTAATATCAGCCATAATAACATCCTTTACTTAAGTTAATTAATTTTCATAAAAATTAAAACACGTAATATTATACTATAACATTAAAAAATATGCAAACCAACCACATAACATTAAAAATATTTTAATTGTTTTTATTGACAGTTTTGTTTTTTAGGTTATAATTCTATGTGTGTGTTTTTAAAATGTTGTGCACATTATCTACTTTTTGAACTACTTCTTAGTTTAAATTTTAAATTTACTGAATTTACTCTATATATTTTAAAGATAACAATAAGCCTTAGGAATTCTTTATCAACTCTTTTAATAAATATAGGCTTTAGAGCATATAATCACCTTTACATGATAAATTTTATAGAGGTTATGTTATAAATATGAGAAAAAATAAAATAGTGTTTTGGTTTTTTATAGCCCCGGCAATTGTGAGCTTTTTATTAATTGTTGTTATTCCTGCCGTTATTGGCTTTTTTTATTCTTTCACAGATTGGAACGGTTTGAGCGCTAATAGTAATTTTGTAGGGCTTAACAATTTCACTCAAATATTTGTAGACAAAAGATATATACATTCGCTATATTTTACCACAGCAGTTGCGTTTGTTAGCATAATACTAATAAACTCAGTAGCAATTTTATTAGCTCTTTTAGTAACACAAAAATTTAAAGGATCTAATTTTTTAAGAGGTTTATTTTTTATGCCAAACCTAATTGGAGGGCTGTTGCTTGGGTTTGCATGGAGGTTTGTTTTCACAAAAATATTTGAAGCTTTAGCAAAAATAACGGGGCTTGGTTTTTTAAACGCCTGGCTCACCTCCACCACAACAGGTTTTTGGGGAATAATAATAGTTAATGTATGGCAGATGTCTGGTTATATGATGCTAATTTATATAGCACAACTTCAACAAATACCGTCCAGCGTTAAAGAAGCAGCAAAAATAGACGGAGCTGGAGCTTTTCAAACCTTTCGCAATATTACATTTCCGTTAATTATGCCAGCGTTTACAATTGGCGTATTTCTTTCCATAGCAAATTCGTTTAAAATGTTTGACCAAAACATAGCTCTTACCGATGGCGCGCCATACCATTCTACAGAAATGTTAGCTTTAAACATATATTCAACAGCATTTTCATCGGGTCAATTGGGCTTAGCTCAGGCAAAATCTGTTATATTTTTAATAATAGTGGCTACTGTTGGCGTAACACAGTTAATAATAACCAAAAGGAAAGAGGTTGAGATGTAGTTGCTAAACATAAAAAACAATGTTAAAACAGGCGGCAGAGGTTTTAAAGGCATTTTATTTTTTTTGATAGGCATTATTTTAGCGCTAATATATATATTCCCAATCTATATATTGGGCTCTAGTTCGTTTAAAACGCAAAAAGGGTTGTTTGAAAATCCGTTAAGTTTACCAAACAAATTAAACTTTACATTAAACAACTACAAAAGTGCCTTTTCAAGGCTAAACTATTTCCAATCATTTTTAAATTCTTTATATATCACAATAATTTCTGTTGTGTTAATAGTTTTAATATCTGCAATGGCTGCCTGGGCGCTGGTGCGCTACAAAACTAAAATAAGTAAAATAATATTTTTAACATTTGCTATTTCAATGCTTATTCCATTTCAATGCACAATGCTACCATTGCTTAAAGTAGCAAGATATGTTAATTTACTAAACCCACAAGGTTTAATATTTATGTATGTTGGCTATGGAGTAAGCTTATCTGTTGTTATAATACATGGGTTTATTAAAAACATTCCAGAAGAAATAGAAGAGGCAGCCATAGTAGACGGCTGCAATGTTTTTCAGCTGTTTTTTATGATAGTGTTGCCCCTTCTAAAAATAATATTAATTACCGTAGCAATTATAAATATAATGTGGATTTGGAATGACTTTTTGCTGCCCAGCTTAATAATTAATAACAAACCGCAATGGCGAACTCTACCGCTAATGACATTTTCATTTTTTGGATCATATTCTAGGAGGTGGGATTTGGCAACGGCTGCTCTTTTTATGTGTATACTGCCTGTTATATTGTTTTATATGTGGAGCCAAAAATATATAATATCTGGCATAACTGACGGTTCTATAAAATAAGTTTATATTATATATTTAAAATATTTTGAATATATATAATATACATCGACAACATAAAAACTTGTAAAAAATTTAAAAAATGTTATAATACACAAAGTTTAATTAATAGAGTTTTATTATTATTTGGCTTAGCAACAATGCTTGAAAGTTAGAAAAAGTAGACGTCTTTTATTTTAAATTTTAAATTTTGTAACGCCATACATATTGCCCAAACTTGTTACTATAGTATACAAACTTTATAATATAAGGAGATTAGCATATGAAAATTTTAAAATTTAAGGCAAATAAATTTTTTAAAAGCAAAATGTTAAAAATTTCGTTATTAATAGTTTCAACAATTTCTATTGCATCGCTAGTTTTAACTGGATGTTTAGGAAACAACAACAATGATAGTAAAAACAACAAAAAAACAATATTAACCTTTTGGAGCAGTAAAATAGAAGTTAAAGAGCAACTTGAAAATTTGGCAAAAAAGTTTCAAGAAAAAAACCCAGATGTGCAAATTAATATAATCACGCACGGCGGAAGCGGAAGTTATGCTGAACAATTTAAAGCTTCAGCAAACGCTGGAAATTTGCCAGATTTTTGGAATATTGCGTCTTTTGGGGAATATCAACAAAGTAAAGATCATATTAAATGTTTAGATGATATGCCTTTAGTTAAGAAAATGGATGAGCGGTGGCTAGGCTCTGTTAAAGGTTTTGATAATAAAATATACGGAGTGCCAGAATGCATTGAAGGCTATGGGTTTATAATAAACAAATTAATGTTTGAAACGGTTGGAATAGATACTAGTAGCATGTATAGTTGGGATGGAATGGTGGCTGCATTTGAAAAGTTAAAGCAAGCTATAAGCCAAAAAGATGCAAACCTTTTAGCTAAATTCCCAAATATTAGTTCTGTGTTTCTTATGCCTTTAGGAGAGGCTTGGGTGCAGGGTAATCATGGCTTCGTGCCGTTTATTAATGAAGATTTCTACCCTGAAAACGCCCCAAAAGACTACAACCCTATTCACGAAGCATTTAATGCAAAAGAATTGCCAGGAAAAGGGTTTAAACATTATAAAACATTTATGGACGTTTTATATTCGTATAGCCAAAATAATGCCATGTCTCAAAAATATGACGACGTTGTAGACAATGGTTTGTTTATGAAATCTGGTGCTGCCACACAGCAAGGAGTATGGCTTGCAAGCAAAATTAAGCAGCATGAAGAGCAAAACAAAGACGGCCTTTCAAAAGAACTCATTATGCTGCCGTTAAACACACCTATAGCGCCACAAGAAAAGGGCAAATATGTGGTGTCCACTGGCCAATATTTTGTTATAAATAAAAATGTAAGCGATGATAAGTATAAGAAAATAGAAAAATTTTTAGAATTTTTCTTCTCACCCGAAATGCAAGACTACTACACAAATGAACTATGCTTTATTAGCCCAATGAAAGGCGCAAATCAACTTTTTAAAGATAGTAGCTCTTTTAACGAAACTCTAAAAAAAGCAATAAAAGAAAATAATATAATTTCTGGAGACCTTAGCCTCATAAAAACAGAAGAATTTTCTAGAGAAGGCGTTGGCACGTTTTTACAGAAATATTTTGCAACTAAAGATTTTTCAGAACAATCTTTCTTCAAAACGGTGGAAGAGCCTAGTAAAAGGTTATGGAAAGAAATATCTAAAAATCAGTAGTGTGTTTACATACAAAACTATTTAAAAAAATAATAATGTAAATTTTTTTATCTTAAAGATACAGCTGTGTGCAAACTTCGCCTTAAATTTATTAGACATAAGCTTGAAATTACTAAATTATTTAAATTTTTGTGCGAATGGGTTTGGCATTCGCACAAATTTTATTATAAAATATTAGGAGGTAAACAATGTGCTATGAAATGTGTAGCAACGCTGAAGAATTTATAAACAACGAAGAAATAATTAGGAGCATAAATTTTGCAACTGAAAATAAAAGCAATGAAAAATTAATAAGCAATGTAATTGAAAAAGCTAAAAATTTAAAAGGTTTAAACCACAAAGAAGCATTGCTGCTACTTGTTTGCAATATTAAAGAAAAAAATGCCGAAATATTTAGTTTAGCAAAAAAGATAAAAGAAACAATATATGGAAATAGAGTAGTGCTTTTTGCACCACTCTACATATCTAACTATTGCACAAATGGCTGCGTATATTGCCCATATTGCATAAATAACAAAACTACAGTTAGGAAAAAGCTAACCCAAAAAGAAATAGAGAACGAAGTTAGGGCACTTATTAACATGGGTCACAAAAGAATAGCTCTAGAAGCTGGCGAAGATTATGAAAATTGCTCGTTAAACTATATATTTCAAGCAATAGACACAATATATAACACAACAGGCACAAACGCAAACAATAAAATAAGACGTATTAACGTAAACATTGCCGCAACCACAATAGAAAATTATAAAAAATTAAAAGAAAAAAATATAGGCACATATATTTTATTTCAAGAAACATATAACAAAGAATTGTATGAAAAATTCCACCCAACCGGCCCAAAAAGCAACTACTCCTACCACACAACTGCTATGGATAGAGCTTTAAAAGCTGGCATAGATGATGTTGGTTGTGGAGTATTATTTGGACTGTGTGACTATAAATATGATTTTACAGCACTTTTAATGCATAAAGAACACTTAGAAGCAATATTTAAAATAGGGCCACACACAATATCTATACCAAGAATTAAAGCTGCAAATGAAATAGATTTAACAAAATTTGAAAATGCCGTAGACGATAAAACATTTCTTAAAATAATAGCCTGCTTTAGAATAGCTGTGCCATACACAGGCATTATAATATCTACAAGAGAAAATGAAATAATTAGAAAAGAAGGGCTAAATATTGGCGTATCTCAAATATCTGGTGGCTCGCTAACAAGCATTGGTGGATATTCTAAAAATAGAGATGAATATATAAAAAGTTCTGCACAATTTGAAACATCCGATAAAAGAACATTAGAAGAAATAATATACTGGCTTTTAAAATTGAAATATATTCCGAGCTTTTGCACAGCATGCTATAGGCAACAAAGAGTAGGAACAAAATTTATGGATTTTAGTAGGAATGGCGAAATTAAAAATTTTTGCACTCCAAATGCAATACTTTCTTTAAAAGAATATCTACAAGATTTTGCAACAAAGCCAACAAAAGAATTAGGGCAAAAGTTAATAGAAGAAGAAATAAAAAATATTAAAAATGAACTAGTTAAAGATGAAACCATAAAATATATTAAAAATATAGAGAATAATAAAAGAGATATATTTTTCTAATTATAAATTTTAAACTTAAAATATAACACTTCCCTACTAAATTAAATAATATTTATATTTTAATTTAATTTATGCAAAAAATATTTTAATTAGAGCACAATATATTAAATATATATAATACTTTTAGAAAGGTTTGAAATGAATAACACACCAATTGGAAATAGATTTCATATTGGAATATTTGGCAGATGCAATTCCGGAAAATCTAGTTTAATAAACGCAATAACAAATCAAAATATTGCCATAGTATCAGAAAAAAAAGGAACAACAACAGACCCAGTTTTTAAAGCTATGGAAATTCCAAATATTGGCCCATCTATGTTAATAGACACTCCAGGAATAGATGATAACGAAGAATATGTTGGCATGATGCGAACAAATAAAAGCTTTAGCATTTTAAATTACGTAGACGCTGCAATTTTAATATTAAAAAACAACTACAGCGTAGGCAAATATGAAAAAGCTATATTAGAAAAAATAAAGCTTAAAAATATACCGCTAATAATAGTTATAAACGAATTTAACTTGAACTGCCGCAAAGCATATAAAAACTCAGAAAATTATAATATAGTTAGAGTTAATGCAAAAACAAAGGAAAATATAAATATATTAATAAACGTAATATCACAACATTTCAAAGCAGAAAAAGAAACACCAATAATATCAGATCTTTTAAAGCCTATGGATGTTATACTTTTAGTTATTGTAATGGATGAGGCATACCCAAAAGCAAGGCTAATTTTGCCACAACAACAACTAATAAACGATATACTAAGAATAGGAGCAATATGTTATATTTGCAGGTTTTCAGAATATGAAAAATTTCTAAAAAATTTAGAAAAACCGCCAAAACTAGTAATAACCGATAGCCAAATATTCTCCAAAATATTTAGTAAAACTCCGAAAAATATTTTAGTAACATCCTTTTCAATTCTTTTAGCGCGTCAAAAAGGAATATTAAAATCCGCCATAAATGGGGTTAAAGCTTTAGAAAATATAACATCTAAAGACAGCATATTAATACTCGAAAGTTGCACGCATAAAAAAAAAGCGTGCGATGTTGGCAGCGTTAAAATACCAAAATGGATAGAAAACTATACAAAGAAAAGCCCAAAATTTAAATTCTTAACAGGTGTAAATTTTGAAGAAAACATAAAAGATTACAAACTAGTGGTGCATTGCGGGGGCTGCATGACAACCGCTAGAAGAATAAAAAATAGGTTCAAAATTTGCGCGCAAAATAACGTGTCTATAACAAACTATGGAGTTTTAATATCATATATAAACGGCGTTTTAGCAAAAAGCACAGAGTTTTTAAATAAACTGTAAAATACAGCTTAGCTAAATTTTCTCGCCCAACACTTCCTGCCGAGCTTTATTCATAGCAAAAAGAGCAGCTTTAAGTCTTATTTTATTTCTATAATTTTCCTCGCTTTTAGAAATTAATAGCTTATACACCTTGGTTTTATTTTCAGAAGATATGCCTATATACACGAGGCCCACTGGTTTTAATATACTGCCTCCACCAGGCCCTGCCACTCCTGTTGTAGATATTCCAATATGAGATTTGGAAAGCTTACGCACAGACTGAGCCATATTTTTAGCAACAATAAAGCTAACAGCTCCATATTTGTTTAAAATATCTTTTTTTATTCCTAATATTTTCTGCTTTGCATAGTTTGAGTAGCAAACAACGCCCATTTTAAAACATTCGCTAGAGCCTGCCACGTTAACAATACTAGAACTTATTAGGCCTCCAGTGCAGCTTTCAGCCACAGCAAGAGTTTTATTTTTAAACTTAAAAGCATCCACCAATGCGTTTTCCATATTTAAAACATCTACGCCATATACATAACCTTTTAGCCTTTCTTTTATTTTATCTATAACTGCGTCAATCATATATATACATATACTCTTATTAGATGCTTTAGCCGTAACTCTAAGGCGCACCTGCGCAGCGCTAGCATATATCCCTACTGTTGGGTTTTTGCTATCTAATATATCAGATATTAACTCGTCTACACGAGACTCCGGCAAACCGAAAATATTTACATTTTTAGAATGTATAACATAACTTTTAAATTTTGAAAGATATGAAACCACGCTAGAATTAAATAACGGTATCAATTCATTTGGTGGCCCTGGAAGCAATATAATAATTTTGTTTTCATACTCTATTGCCATGCCAGGCGCCGTGCCATTTTCATTATAAAATATTTCAGCGCCACTAATAACCATGCTCTGCTTATAGTTATTTTGTGGGATTTCGCCATTAATATGCTCAAATTTTAGTTCTATCTGCCTTTTAACAACTTCACTTTGCACTAGCGGCCTTTTTATTAGGTTTGCCAACACCTCTTTTGTTATATCATCTTTAGTGGGCCCTAGCCCTCCAGTTAAAAATATTATATCGCTTCTTGTTAGAGCAGCAAATATTGCATTTTTAAGCCTAGTTTCGTTATCGCCAACGCACACAACAGTATAAACATCTATGCCCAAACTACTCAAACTCTTACACAAATAGTTTGCATTTGTATTTAATATATCTCCCAATAATATTTCGCTGCCCACATTTATTATTTCTGCAACCATACGTAACACCTACCCCTGCACATCTTTTTTATGTATAATATAACACAATATATATATAATTTGGTAATATATAATATAATATAATTTATTTAGTTTATATTGCTATAATATATTTATGCTAAAACTTAATATTATTAAATTATACACCTGCATTTACTTTTATGTATATTAAAGTATTTAATAACTTAATATAAAAAACTAGAAGGTTTTACTTAAAATGAACAGAATTTTACATAAATTTAACAAAGTAATAAAAATTATTTTCTTTAAAAACTTTATTTCAAGAGTGGAAATAGCGCAAATACTAAACATGTCTAGAGCAAGCATAACAAATATAACAAAAGTGTTAATTAATAAAAAAATAATTAACGAAATATTTTCAATTTTAGACTTAGAAAACTCAGAAAAAAAATCAGGCAAGAAAAGGCAATATATAAAAATAAACGAAAATTTTAAATTTATATTTGGCGCTGTAATAGAATCAAACAGCTTAAATATTGGAATTTGTAACCTAAAAGGCGAAACTATAACACAGCAAAAAATTAAGACCAAAAGTGAAGACACTATAGATAGCATATTAAAAATAATATTAGATTTTTTCTATAGAGTTTTAAAAGAAAATTACATAAATAAAAAAGATATATTAGCTCTAGGAATTTGCTGCGAAAATAATAATTTTAAACATTCAACCGAATATTTAAAAAACCACCTAAAAAACGAACTTAACATACCTATATACTCTGATAATATAAGAAATGGATTGGCTTTATGTGAATTTCTGTTCTTTTTCAACAAATACGAACCGCTAGAAAAAAATATATTCATATTCGCATCTAACAAAATAAAAACTCTAACAATAGAACAGTTTAAAATATATGAAAAATATGAAATTAGTTATTGCAATTTTGAAAAGATTGTTCTGTTTAAAGAGAAAAACAAAACAATAACAATGCAAAGTTACTACGAAACACTAAAAGAAAAATTTGCCAACGCTGGCAAAAACAAATCTGAGCTCAACATACTTTTTGAAGAGTTTTGTAAATATTTTGCGGTAGCAATATATAACGCTAGCCAACTTTTTAACGTTAAAAATGTTATAATTTACGGCGAACTCTTCGAAAACGCAATGTTTAATAAACATTTTAAAAAAGCTATGTTAAAATATATGCCAAAAGGTGTTGAAAATATATGTAAACATAGTAAAATATTAAAAACAGATATATACCTCGCTGCCTGTGCTATATCTGTTAGCAATGCTTTTTTAAATTTAGAACATATTAAAAATTAATAAATTAGTAAGTTTAAATTTTGTGAGGTGTTTTATATTATGGAACTTGGAATTGTAGGTTTGCCTAATGTGGGCAAAAGCACGCTATTTAACGCTTTATGCAACAAAATAGCTGCTGAGTCGCGTAACTACCCATTTTGCACAATAGAGCCAAATGTGGGAATAGTGAGCGTGCCCGATAACAGGTTAACAGAATTATATAAAATATATAAGCCAAAAAAATTAACGCCCGCCACATTAAAATTTATAGATATAGCAGGGCTTGTTAAAGGAGCGTCTCAGGGAGAAGGGCTTGGTAATAAATTTCTTGCAAACATAAGAGAAGTAGACGCTATAATACACCTTGTGCGGTGTTTTGAAGACGAAAATATAATACATGTAAATAGTGTTATAAACCCAATACAAGATATACAAACTATAAATATAGAACTAATACTTTCAGATATAGAATTGCTAACAAAAAGAATAGAAAAACTAAAAAAGCAAGCTAAAGGAACAAAATCTTTAAATGCGCATATAGACATTTTGAGCAAACTTTTAAGTTGGTTGGAAGAGGGCAACGTTGCAAAAAGTTTTGAAGCAGAAGAAGAATTTAAAGAAATAATAAGTTCTTTAGGGCTCATAACTTCAAAGCCTGTTATATATGGCGCAAACTTAAAAGAAGAAGACTACAAAAACGGGTTAGAAAACAATAAAAATTTACAAAATTTAATAAGCTTTGCAAAACAAGAACATTCTGCTATATTTCCCATATGCGCAAAAATAGAAGAAGATATTGCTGGAATGCAAAACGAAGAAAAGATGCTATTTTTAAACGAAATAGGCTTAGAAGAATCGGGGCTAGATAGAATAATTAAAGCAGGCTACGAAACTTTGGGCTTAATTTCATACCTCACTGCAGGAGAAGACGAAGTGCGCGCCTGGACTATAAAAAAAGGAACATATGCCCCACAAGCTGCAGGAAAAATACACTCAGATTTTGAGCGCGGTTTTATATGCGCTGAAGTTATATCTTACAATGATTTTATTAAATATAAAAATATAGCAGAAGCTAGAGAAAATGGCGCAGTACGCACAGAAGGCAAGAATTATATTGTTGAAGATGGGGACATTATAACCTTTAGGTTTAACGTTTAATTTAAAAAAATCTATTCTAATTTTATATTATGTATAAAAACTTATGCTATTAAGTAGTGTTTCATAAATTAAACTTTATTTAATAGCTTTGTTGTAATGC
>CAMKFY010000007.1 GCA_946411985.1 uncultured Clostridiaceae bacterium | reverse complement strand
TTATATTGAAAATTTTTAAACATATATTTAAACATATAACCATGAAATAGGTATTATAAATTAAAATTTTGGTATAGACAAAATTTATACTTTAATGTATAATATTCACAATGTATGTTACATTCGCATGAAGTGTAATTTAAATTATATTACTTTAGCTTTGGGGAGAGTTTATGTTAGTTCTTGAACATTTAACAAAGAATTATTGCAGTAAAAGAGGAGAATTTGTAGCTTTAAAAGATATTAGTATCACATTTCCAAGATGTGGTTTTGTTTCTGTATTAGGCCCTTCAGGCTGCGGAAAAACCACACTTTTAAATATATTAGGTGGCTTAGACACCAACTACACAGGAAATTTTATAGTAGACGGAGTTAATACTAGGACGTTTAAAAAAACCGATTGGGATGCATATAGAAATTCACATATAGGCTTTGTTTTCCAAGAATATAATTTAATACCACATCAGAATGTGTCTAAAAATGTGGAATTAGTGCTCACAATTGCTGGAGCTTCAACGCATCAAACAAAAGAAAACGCTAGAAATGTTCTATCTAGCGTTGGGCTTGAAAGCAAGTTCACAGAGAATGTTAACAACCTATCTGGTGGGCAAAAACAACGTGTTGCCATAGCAAGAGCCTTAATTAACAACCCACAAGTGATATTAGCAGACGAGCCAACAAGCGCGCTAGACACAGACACATCTAAACAGGTGTTAGATATATTAAAAGAAATTTCTAAAACCAAATTAGTTATAATGGTAACCCATAACACCGAGCTTGCCAAAAAATATTCTTCCACAATAATAAATATGTTAGATGGCAAAATAACTGGCATTGAAGATTTTACAAAGTCCTCGGAAAAGGAAGATTTTTTAAAAAAATATCCACAAGCCTATGAATATAGTAAGTCTAAAATGAAGTTTCTTACAGCTGCAAATTTATCTTTAAAAAATTTACTTACTAAAATGAGAAGAACATTACTAACAATTGTGGCAGGGAGCGTAGGAATAATTTGCCTTGCTATTATACTTGGAATATCTAACGGCGCTATTAACTGGGTAACCGAAATGAATAGAAAAGCAGAAGCACACGCACCAATAACTATAACAGAAAATAAACCTTATGAATATGAACAAAGTACCAATACTGCAAAAAGCTCTAGTAGCAGTTCTACTAGTGACAACGAAAAAAAAGAAGAAAATTTAAAAGACAATAAAAATAATAAAGACGATAAAAATAAAATTAAAAACCCAAACAATGCTAAAAATTTAACTAAAAGAGAAAGAACTTTTTATAAAGATTCTTACCATTACGAAACGAAAAAAGAACCTGAAAAATATGATCTTTCTCCATCATATTGCCAGCATGTTATATCTTTATTTGATAAATACTCAGATATTGTTAAAGCTATATCTTTCAAAGACGTTTGTTTGCCAAATGTTATTATTAAAGTGGATGGGAAATGGGTTAATTCTTGGAGTTTTAGATATACATGCCAAGAAATGCCTGTAATGAAGTCTTTAGATAGCTGTTTTGAATTGGTAGGAGAAAAAAGCAGGTTCCCGTCCAAAATGGACGAGGTAGTGCTAGTTTTAGATAAAGACGGTAGGTGGCATTCTGGTTGTGTAAATGAATTAAAGCTTGGCGATAAAGAATTTTTTTCACCAGATGATTTTATAGATAAAGAAATAGGAGTAGTTCCTATGAATAACGATTTTTATAAAAAACAAGATAACATGTATGTGTGGCCAAAATATGATGATACAACATTTTTAGAAGAAGTAGCTAATAGAGGTAGCTCCATAAAGTTAAAATGTGTTGGAGTTATAAAGCCGCGAAAAGATTTTTATAAAGACGGATCTTCTCTTGAAATTTTTGACACATATTATACAGAAGTGTTCCCTCTACGCCCTGGCATTGCATACACAAGAGAATTGGGCAATTTTATAAAGCAAAATATTAAAAATTCAAATGTTATTAGAGAACAATTGGCTTCAAATTATGATGTATTTAAATATGATTACTCAACAGAAGAGAAAAGAAAATTATCAAGTGAAGAGAAGTTAGAAAGGTTACATGATTTAGGCTATTATTCACAGCCTTCAGTAATAAATATTTTCTTAAAAGACCCAGGTGAACATAAAAATATTATTACAAAATATTTGGAAAGCTATAACGAAGGGCGAGACGAGAACCTTAAGGTTTACGTAAACTCTAAACATGAAATAACTATTGCTGTTAACAATATAAAAAAAGTTTGCTTTTTTTTAATGTGCACAATAGGGCTCGCTTCGCTGATATCTTCCTTAATTATGGTAGCGTTGCTTACATTCATATCTGTGTTAGAGCGAACAAAAGAAATAGGGGTTTTACGAAGTATAGGTGCCCGAAAAAAAGATATATCTCGGCTTTTTAAATCTGAAGCTTTAACAATAGGCCTTTTCACTGGAATTTTTGGGGTTGGCGTAGGGTTTTTATTAGAGTTCCCAATAAATAACTTTATAAGCAAATATAGCAAAATGCCAAATTTAAATTTGGTAGATATAAATTTAAATATAGCACTAGGTTTAATAGCTTTTAGCGTTTTTGTTACACTGCTAGCTGGGCTAATACCTGCAAAAATAGCTTCCAGAAAAGACCCTGTCAAAATTTTAACCGGAAGCAATAATTAATTTATAAAAACTTTTATCAAATTAACTAAAATTGCGTTATATTTTACAATTTTGAAAGTACAACAAAATCAAAAAAGTATTTGTTTAATTATGCTTTTTATTGTATAATTAGTTACCATGAAAAGTAAAATAAAAATTAAAGATGGGGGTTTAAAAATAATGAAAGAAAAATTCGTGTATGATTTTAAAGAAGGCAATGCTAATATGCGAGAGCTTTTAGGAGGCAAAGGCGCAAATTTAGCAGAAATGACAAACATGGGGTTGCCTGTTCCTCAAGGGTTTACAATAACAACAGCAGCTTGCACCAAATATTACGAGGACGGAGAAAATATATCTGAAAATATAATTAGCGAAATTGAAGAGCATTTAAAAAACTTAGAAAATATATCTGGCAAAAAGTTTGGCAGCCCAGAAAACCCGCTTTTGGTGTCTGTGCGGTCGGGTGCGCGTGCGTCTATGCCAGGTATGATGGACACAATTTTAAATTTAGGATTAAACGAAGAGGTTGTTGTAGGCTTTTCTAAAAAAACTCAAAATGAGCGGTTTGCATTAGATTCATACCGCAGGTTTATACAAATGTTTTCTGATGTTGTTATGGAGCTTCCGAAAAAAGAGTTTGAAGATATAATAGACAAAAAAAAGAAGGAAAAAGGCGTAAAAGGTGACACCGATTTAACAGCAGAAGACCTAAAAGATATTATATTAAAATTTAAAGAATACTACAAAAAAAATAAAGGTGAAGAATTCCCAAATTCGCCAAAACAGCAGCTTATTGAAGCAGTTAAAGCAGTTTTTCGTTCATGGAATAACGAAAGAGCAATATACTACAGACGCATGAACGATATACCGTCTTCGTGGGGCACTGCTGTTAACGTTCAGATGATGGTGTTTGGCAATATGGGCAACACTTCAGGAACTGGGGTGGCTTTTACGAGAAATGCTGCAACTGGTGAAAATAAACTGTTTGGTGAATTTTTAATGAACGCGCAAGGTGAAGACGTTGTGGCAGGCATTAGAACTCCGCAACCAATAAGCCAGCTAGAGCAAACGATGCCGCAGGTATATGAACAGTTTCTAGATATATGCAAAAAATTAGAAGACCATTATAAAGACATGCAAGATATGGAGTTTACAATAGAAGAAGGCAAACTTTTTATGTTGCAAACACGAAACGGCAAACGAACCCCAGCAGCAGCGTTAAAAATAGCTTGTGACTTAGTGCAGGAAGGCAAAATAGATAAAAAAAAGGCACTTCTTTCAATAGAGCCGCGTTCTCTAGATGCATTACTACACCCGCAGTTTGACGCAAAAATTTTAAAAAGCAAAACAAAAATAGCCACAGGGCTTGCAGCATCTCCAGGAGCAGCTTGCGGAAAGATAGTGTTTACTGCAAAAGACGCAATATTAAAAGCTAAAAATGGCGAAAAGGTTATTTTGGTGCGCTTAGAAACTTCGCCAGAAGACATTGAAGGAATGGATCTCGCTCAAGGCATATTAACTGTACGTGGTGGAATGACTTCGCACGCAGCAGTTGTAGCAAGAGGCATGGGCAAATGTTGTGTTTGTGGTTGCGGCGAAATTGAAATTAATGAAAAAGAAAACACAATGAAGATTAAAGATGAAATATTCAAGCAGGGCGATTATATATCCATTGACGGCTCTACTGGTAATGTATACGGCGAAGCCATACCAACAGTAGACGCTGTTATATCGGGGCATTTTGAAACAATTATGAACTGGGCAGACGAATTTAAAAGGCTTGAAATACGCACAAATGCAGACACCCCAAAAGACGCAGAGGTAGCCGTAAAATTTGGTGCAAAAGGCGTAGGGCTTTGCAGAACAGAACATATGTTTTTTGAAGCAGATAGAATAAAGGCTATGCGTGAGATGATACTGTCTAAAACTAAAGAACAACGTGAAAAGGCATTAAAAAAGCTTTTGCCAATACAGCAAAAAGATTTTGAGGGAATATTTGAAGCGCTAAAAGGCATGCCAGTAACTATAAGGCTTCTAGACCCACCGCTGCATGAATTTGTGCCAAAAGAGGAAGCGGAGCAAAAAGAATTGGCAAAAGAGCTTGGTGTTTCTTTAGAAGATGTTAAAAACACAGTTAAATCTTTGCACGAATTTAACCCTATGATGGGTCATCGCGGCTGCAGGCTCTGCGTAACATACCCTGAAATTGCAGTTATGCAATCTACTGCTATAATATCTGCTGCAATAAATGTTCTAAAAAAACATAGTGACTGGGATATATGCCCTGAAATAATGATACCGTTAGTTGGAGATATTAAAGAGTTGCAATATGTGAAATCTGTTATTGTAAACTGTGCCGATGAACTAATTAAAAATGCTAACATTAAATTGAAGTATAAAATAGGAACAATGATAGAAATACCGCGTGCAGCGCTAACGGCAGACGAAATAGCTAAAGATGCTGAATTTTTCAGCTTTGGCACAAACGACTTAACTCAAATGACGTTTGGATTTAGCAGAGACGACGCTGGCAAATTTTTAGAAGATTACTACTCTCGCTCAATATATGAGCAAGACCCTTTTGCAAGGTTAGATAAAAACGGCGTATTTAAGCTTATTAAAATGGCTGTGGAGCTTGGCAGAAAAACAAGGCCAAATTTAAAGGTGGGCATATGTGGTGAACATGGTGGGGATCCATCCAGTATAAGCCTTTGCGAAGAGGCAAAATTAAATTATGTGTCTTGTTCCCCTTTTAGAGTGCCAATAGCTAGGCTTGCCGCTGCTCAAGCTGCGATATTAATAAACAAATAGATGAGGTTTGGGTATGCTTAAAACTAAAAGGCTAATTCTAAGAGAATGGAAAGCAAAAGACGCAAGCCAGCTTTTTAAGTTGGCAAGCAACCCTAACATATCGCGCCCGTGCGGCTTTTTGACACATAAAAATGAAGAAGACAGCAAGGGAGTTATAAAAAATATTTTAAAAAAGCCTGAGCATTACGCTATAATTTTAAAGGCTAGAAACTGTATTGTGGGCTCTATTAATTTAAAACTAAAAAATATATCAGCTTTAGCTAGAAGAAATAACGAAGTGGAGTTAGGCTATTTTATAGGTGAAAGTTTTTGGGGCAAGGGTTATGCAAAAGAAGCCTGCAGAAAATTAATAGAGCATGCTTTTTTAGATTTGAATATTAAAACAATTTGGGCAAGTCACAAATATGACAATGTTAAAAGTTTAAACCTGCTAGAAAGTTTAAACTTTAAATATATATATTCTAAAATTTTATATATGCCTGCTATAAACAGAAATTATGTTGCAGCTATACGGATGTTAAAACGAGGAGGGCAGAATTATGGAAAAAAATATAAAATCTAATGTTAGCTGGGTGGGGTTTTTAGATTGGGAACTTAAAAATTTTCACGGCAGCGACTATTCCACAAACAACGGTTCATCTCAGAACGCATACCTAATAAAAGAAGAAAAAACAGTGCTTATAGACACAGTATGGACACCGAACAGATGTTGGTTTATAGAAAATTTAAAAAATAGTATAGATTTAAATAAAATAGATTATATAGTAATAAATCATAGCGAACGTGACCATTCAGGTGCATTACCTTGCCTTATGAAACACATCCCCAAAAACACACCTATATATTGTTCGGCCACCTGTAAGAACTATATTGAAGGTCAGTATGGCAAAAAAGATTGGACATTTGAAACAGTAAAAACTGGGGATGAGTTAGACATTGGACACAATAAAAAATTAGTTTTTATAGATATGAAGATGCTACACTGGCCAGACTCAATGGCCATATATTTAACAGGAGACAATATACTGTTTTCAAACGACGCATTTGGCCAACATTTAGCATTGCATGAGCTTTTTGCAGACAAAGCAGACGAGCGTGTTTTAGAAGATGAAGCGCTCAAATATTTTGTTAATATATTAAACCCATACTCTGCAATTCTTTTAAATAAAATACCCGAAATAGAGAAATTAAATATAGATATAATAGCTCCATCGCACGGTGCTATATGGCGCAAAAACCCTGGCCAGATAATAGAAAAATATAGAAATTGGGCCAGCAAATGCAGCACAAATGAAAAATTACAAATAACAATAGTTTACGACACAATGTGGGAAGGCACAAAAAATATAGCGCATAAAATAGCAAATAACATATATTTAGAAAACCCAAACATTAACGTAAAGGTGTTTAACATATCACAGCACTGTAAAAGCGATATAGCCACCCAAATATTTAAATCTTATGCTATAGCAGTAGGCGCGCCCACAATATATAACAGCATACCTTCAGCGTAATAGGATTTTTAGAATATTTAAAACAGCTGAAATTTAGAAATAAAATAGCAGCTGCATTCGGTTGTTACGGTTGGAGCGGTGAATCTGTTACAATATTACAAGCAAAGCTAAAGGAAGCAGGGTTTAACGTACTCGAGCCTGTTGTTAAATGCCTTTGGAAGCCAAAACAAGAAGATGAAGAAAACATAAAAACACTGGCAAGCGCGTTAATTAAAAGCTCAAATTAACGCCAAAACTCCCTCATTGCTAAATATTTCTACGCATTCTTCTAATTCTTTGTTGGTTGGCTCTCTAACGTTTTCTAAAGTGTAACCCAGCCTGAGCTCGTGCCATTTATATTCACCTAGCTTATGAAATGGCAACAGTTCTACACGCTCAACACATTTAAATTTTTTTATAAATTTTGCCAAGTCGCGCAGTAGTTTATGTTTTAATGTGTAGCCTGGCAGCAATACGTGGCGCACCCATACAGGCTTGGAATTTTTTTCGCAATAATTTAATATATTTAATGTGTTTTCTATGTTTAATTTGCATATACTTTTAACGCAGTTTTCGTCTAAGCTTTTTATATCTAATATTAAAAGGTCTGCAGCATTTAGAGCTGGCAACGCTCTTTCTAAGGTTACGCTGCCGGCCGTTTCTATTGCTGTATGCACATTTTTAAAATGAGCCAACAAATTTGCTACAAAATCAGACTGCAAAAGTGGCTCGCCACCAGATATGGTGACCCCGCCATTTTTTAAGTAGCTTCTATATTCTTCAAACTTTTCTACAAGCTGGCGCACACTAATAAGCCTACCTGCCCTATCATCCCAGCTATCGGGGTTATGACAATATATACACTTTAAATAACAACCTTGCAAAAATATAACCATACGCAACCCCGGCCCGTCTACAGCAGAAAAACTCTCTATAGAATGCACTTTGCCAATATCTAACACTTAAAACACTTCCTAAACCCTAGTGTGAAATGTTCTGCTAACTACATCTAGCTGCTGCTCTCTTGTAAGTTTTATAAAATTAACTGCATAACCAGACACCCGTATAGTAAGCGTTGGGTAGTTTTCTGGGTGTTCCATTGCGTCTAAAAGCGTTTCCCTATTTAATATATTAACATTTATATGGTGCCCAGTATCATTAAAATAACCATCTAATAGCGCACTGAGGTTTTCCTTTTTCTCTTGAGTTACTTTGCCAAGCCCATTTGGGGTCATGGAAAATGTAAATGATATGCCATCTTCAGAATAGTTAAACGGCAACTTAGCCACAGATTTCATCGCAGCTATTGCGCCACTAGAATCTCTGCCATGCATTGGGTTTGCCCCTGGAGCAAATGGCACCCCTTTCTTTCTGCCGTCTGGTGTGGAACCTGTTTTTTTCCCGTAAACAACATTTGAAGTTATTGTAAGAATAGACATTGTTGGAATGCTATTTCTATAGGTTTTATTGTTTTTTAACATGTTCATAAACTCTTTCTCCACCCAAGAAGCTATAGAATCCACCCGTTCATCATTATTTCCAAACTTTGGGAACTCGCCCTCAATTTTAAAATCCACTATTATACCTTTTTCATCTCTAACTGGGTATACGTTAGCATATTTTATTGCAGACAAGCTGTCTGCCACCACCGAAAGCCCAGCTATACCGCATGCCATAGTGCGCACAATGTCATCATCATGAAGTGCCATTTGTATTTTTTCATAGCAATATTTATCATGCATATAATGTATAACATTTAACGTGTTAACATAAACGCCAGCCAACCAACTAAGCATAGACTTATATTTGCTTACAACTTCATCAAAATTTAGCTTGTTACCTTTAACAGGCTCAAACTTTGGCCCCACCTGCTCACCATATATTTCATCTTTGCCACCATTTAAAGCGTATAGCAAAGCTTTAGCCAAATTACAACGTGCGCCAAAAAACTGCATCTGCTTGCCAACGCGCATAGGCGAAACACAACATGCTATAGCGTAGTCGTCGCCAAGCGATATACGCATAACGTCATCATTTTCATATTGTATGGCAGAAGTGCTAATAGATATAAAAGAGGCGTATAGCTTAAAACTCTCTGGCAACTTTTTAGACCACAAAACCGTTAAATTTGGCTCTGGAGCTGAGCCTAAATTTTCTAAAGTATGCAAAAATCTATAAGACATTTTAGTTACCATATGCCGGCCGTCTAAACAAATTCCGCCTATAGATTCTGTCACCCATGTAGGGTCTCCTGAAAATAGCTCATCATATGCCGGAGTTCTTAAAAATTTAACAAGCCTTAACTTCATAACAAACTGGTCTACAAACTCTTGTATTTCTTCTTCTGTATATACCCCATTTTTTAAATCTTTTTCAGCATATATATCTAAAAATGTAGACACTCTACCCAAAGACATAGCAGCCCCATTTTGGTCTTTAACTGCGGCTAAATAAGCAAAATACAGCCATTGCACTGCCTGCTTAGTGTCTTTTGCTGGCTCTGATATATCGAAACCATATTTTTTTGCCATACTTTTTAAAGCTTCTAATGCCCTTATTTGCTCACTTAATTCTTCCCTTTTTCGTATTACATCTTCGTCAAAAACTGGTGGGTTTAAACTTTCTAAACTTTTTTGCTTAGCTTCTATTAACCTATTCACCCCATAAAGAGCCACTCTTCTATAATCTCCTATTATTCTACCACGTCCATAAGCGTCAGGCAAACCAGTTATTATACCATAATGCCTACAATCTTTCATTTCTTTGGTGTATACGTCAAACACACCGTCATTATGTGTTTTCCTATGCTTAAATATCTCCTCTATTTCAGGAGAAAGCTCTCTCCCATACGCCTTTAAAGAACTGCGCACCATACGTATGCCACCATACGGCATTATAGCTCTCTCCAACGGCCTGCTAGTTTGCAAACCAACTATAGATTCGTTATCTTTATTTATGTAGCCTGGCTCGTATGCATCTATATTTGAAATTGTTTTCGTATCTATTGAAAGTATACCACCATTTTGCCTTTCTTTTTCCATTAAAACTTTAACTTCGCTCAATAGTAACTTAGTTTTTTGTGTTGCAGCTTTTAAAAAACTTTCATCTCCATTATACGGTGTATAGTTTAAAACTATAAAATTTCGTACATCTATTTCATTAACCCAATCACCAACATTAAAATCCATAAAAAACCCCCTGCAAATTAATATTACCACTACCTATATCTTGTCTAAGTGTCTAAGTATTGTAACTCTTTTTAGTTTATATGTCAATATTTACGCTTTATATGCGCATTAAATTTTGTTAAACTCAAATAAAACTTAAGCATAATTATATTTAAATTTTATGTTGCCCAAAATATAATACTACTATTTTATTAAAATTATAACAATGTATAATATAAAAAACAATTCCTAAAATTAGCTAGAAATATCAAAGGAGGCATCATTATGTTTGCTATTATAGCAGCAGCAGGGCAAAGTAGCAGAATGGGATATGTAAAAAAACAATTCCTAAGATTAGGTGAAAAATATATACTAGAAATATCAATAGAAAAACTATTAAAATGTAATATACAAAATATAGTAGTGGCCACTGCAGAAAAAGACATAAAAACAGCAACAGAAATAACAAAAAAATTTAAAAATTATGTTACTATTGTAAAGGGGAGCAACACAAGGCACAAAACAATAAAAAACGCCTTTTTAAACTACAGCAAAAAGCAAAACGATTCTGATATTGTGCTAATACACGACGCAGCACGCCCATTTTTTAATATAGCAGACACAATAAAATTAATAGAATTGGCAAAAAAGGAAGGAGCCGCCATACTTGCCACTCCAGCCACAGATACCGTAAAATATGTTGAAAATTTTAAAATAGAAAAGACAATAAACCGATCTAACATATACCTAGCGCAAACTCCACAAGCTTTCAAAATAAATTTATATAAAAAAGCCCTAGCCATGGAAAACAATTACGTAAACTACACAGATGACGCTAGCATTTTAGAACATATAAACCACAAAATAGCAATAGTTGAAAGCTCCAAAATAAATATTAAGATAACAACAAAAGAAGACCTATATTTTGCTAAATTTTTAATTGAAAATGAGGGGGTAGATTATGTTTAAAATAGGGCATGGTTACGACCTACATAGGCTAGTGGAAGGCAGGCCGCTAATACTTTGTGGGGTAACAATACCGTTTAGCAAAGGAGAATATGGCCATTCAGACGCAGACGTAGCCACCCACGCATTAATAGATGCATTGCTTGGAGCTGCTGGGCTTGATGATATAGGCACACATTTCCCAGACACAGATTATGAATATAAAAATATAAATAGCCTAATATTGTTGAACAAAGTGGTGGAAATGTTGGAAAATGAAAAGTTAAAAATAGGAAATATAGATATAACAATAATATTGCAAGCTCCAAAAATATTAAAATATAAAAAACAAATGAAATTTAATCTAAGCCATATTTTAAAAATACCACAAAATTGCATAAACATTAAAGCTACAACACAAGAAGGCTTAGGCTCAAACGGGTTGGGGCTTTCAATATCTAGCTTTTGCAGCTGCTTAATATTTGAAACTAACTAAAATACAAATATATAAAAATTTAGTTTAACTATTATCTGTTGGAAAAGATATAGCCAAACTACAATTCGAAACGTCTATAACATTTAAACACTCCATAATATCGGCAACGTTAAAATTTGCAATAAGGTCTAACCTATCTGATATTTCAAAATCTTCAATAAAAGAATTAAAAAGTGCAAAAGCCATGCTTTCTGGCACACTAAATTCTCGTACTGATTTTGCAAATATTACCCTTTTAACCAGCTCCAAATCTTTTTCATTTACACCGTTTTCTTTTTTATTATTTATTTCCTGCGAAATTCGTTCTAAAACTTTTTTAGGATTGGAAGATTCGCCAGAAAATAATAACGCAAAATAATCTACGCCAGCAAGAATTTCATAATTTAATTCCCCACCAGGAACCAAAAAATTTTCATAAAACTCATTATAAAGTTCAGACCCTTCACCTATCAAAATCTCGCACAAAATTTCAAGCCCAACCTTGGCTTTTAAAAGATCTTTCCCTCTTTTAGGGCTTAATTTGTAGCCAATATAAAAAATAGGGTTTTTAACAGGCATATAGAGCTCACAATAATTTTTATTAACCTCATATGGCTCAAACTCCAATTTCTGTTCCACTAAAACCGATTCTTTAAATTTCAAATTACTATCTATAAGGCTTAAAACTTCCAATTCATCAAAATCACCAACTAATATTAAAGCCATATTATTTAAGCTATAAAAAGCATCATAACACTTATAAAGCAAGCCCTTATCTATATTTGCAATAGAACTAACACTGCCAGATATTTTAATTTTTAATGAGCTCTCTTTGTACATAGCTTCTAAACATTTAAAAAATGTCATCCATTCTGGGTTATCCTCATTCATTTTTATTTCCTGATTTATTATGCCACGCTCCCTATCTACATTTTCATCTGTAAAAAATGGAGATTGCACAAAATTTATAAGTATTTTAAGAGCGTCTAGAAAGGTTTCTGCTGGGCTAGAAAAATAATAAGCGGTGCTGTCAAAAGAAGTTTGTGCGTTAGCTATAGCCTTTTTATTTGCAAAAAGCTCAATAGCATCGCGCTCATTTTCATTTTCAAAAAGCTTATGTTCTAAGTAGTGCGCTATACCATCTGGAACTTTTAAGAAATTATTATCTTTACTCGTTTTAAACTGCCTATTTACAGAACCATATTTTGTTGCAAATATAGCCATACAAGATGAAAACCTCTTAATGGGCTTTAAAAAAATTGTAAGCCCAAACTTATGCTTTATTCTAATAAAACTTTCATGAAGCTTTATTATATTAACTAGTTCTCTATTCATAACCTTTACTCCTTTGCCTTTAGCACATAGCTAATAGCAAGAAAAAACTTTTTAGCTGCTTTTTGTATATCACTTTTAGTTAATTTTTTTATTAAATCTATTTTATCGTTTGGTGTTATGTTAGAATTTTTTAAAAAACTATTTAAACTATATGAAGCTATTTTTTGCGTATTGTCATACACCTTTTTAAGCTCACTTTCAAGCGTGAAAACTATTTGCTGCAACTCATATTCTGTAAAATCTCCACTTTTTAAAATATCTAGCTGATTTAAAATATTTTCTTTGGCTTTTTCTATATTTTCCATTTCTACGCCGCTTTCCACCCAAATAACACCAGAAAAACTGTCATAAACCGAATCACAATAATAACAAAGGCTTAATTTTTCTCTAACATTGGTAAAAAGTAGTGAAGTAGGCGCGCCTCCAAAAAGTGCGTTCATAACAAATATTGCAGCATCTTCAAAAATATCAACAGCTTCATCTTGTTTTTTAGTTGCAAAACCAAGCACAAGCTTCGCCTGCACAACGTCGTCTGTTTGCACCTTTTCTTTTTCATATTCTAAAAAATATTTTTCACTAGAAACATCTACCCGCTCAAAATTACTACAATTTAAAAAACTTTTCAAAAAATAGTTAACACTGCCATCATAACTCTTCCTGCCACCATAAAAAATATAAACCTTAGACCTAAAAATTAAATCTTCATATGCTAATTTTAAACATTCACCGTCCACACTTTTAATAGCGTCTACACTGCCATATGCATCAACGCTCAAATTTTTGCCATTAAACAACTCCTTCTTTGCTTCTCTAATAGCCAATTCCTTCTTATCCCCATAAATACTGCGAAATATATCTAATATGTTATCCTTCTCCACATTTAACTCTTTTGCGCTAAAGCCCCCAATTTCTAACTTTGTATGAAATATAACATCTTGCAAAAGTTGAAGTGCCTCAAATGTTAGTTCCTCGTTATTTAGCGCAAATTCATCATCTAGCACAGCAATTCCAAAATAAACTACACAAATACTGCCAAACTTTTTAGCATCAAAAAAAAGGTCTGCACCATATAAACTTCTAAGCTTTTCACCAATCTTTAAATTATCACAATATTTTTTGCAACTTTGCCGCATTAAGGAAGAAAGAACAATATTTTTGGCGGCAGATTCATCGTTTAAACTAACTATAAAGTTAACAACTATTGTGTTAAATTTAAATTTTTCATCTACAAAACTAGAATAGTAGATATTTTTTTTTAATTCTTTAACCTCTAGCAATATACATACACCCTCTCTAACAATTTGTTATAATTAAACCAATACATAGTCTAACACATATTTTAACATAAAATCAAACTTATTAATTTATTTATTAAAATATTAAACCATAAATTTATAATAAAATTTATTAAAAGGAGAACTAATTGATATATTTTAATACTAAACATTTTGCTAAAAATTTTATATGGCTAAAAAAAATAGATAGCACAAACACATATATAAAAAATAATATACCAAATTTAAAAGATAAAACAGTAGTTGCCACACTAAATCAAACTAACGGCAGAGGCACAAAGAATAGAAAATTTTATAGCATACCAGGAAAAACTCTAGCTATATCTATATTAATTAAAAATATAAAAACCAAAATACTAAAAATTATGCCTATATTTTGCTCCAATATTTTAATAAAAACAATAACAAACTTTAACATTGAAAACGCTAAAATAAAGTGGTTTAACGATATACTAATTAACAATAAAAAAATATCTGGTATACTTTGTGAAAGTGAAATTGAAGGAACAATATGCAACGTTATTTTAGGCGTGGGAATAAACATAACTGCAACAAAAAAAGAACTTTTAAATTTAAATCTTCCAAATGCAGGTTCTATTTTTTCAGAAACACAAAAATTTATAAAACCAGAACTTTTCCTACAAAATTTTATAGAAACTTTCGAAATATATTATCTAAAATATTTTGAAAATATTGAAAATTTTAACCCAGAAAATATAATTTCATACTATAAAAAAAACTGCTGCACAATAGGCAAATATGTTAAAATTGTAAATATAAAAACAAAACATACCGCTATAGGAAAAGCTATTAACATAACTAACAATGGAAATATTTTAATTAATTTTAATAATAAATTAATTCAACTAAATAACAATAATTTCTCAATTTTTACTCTATAATGAAAACTATGCATTATCTTCATAAACTTTGTCTTTAAATATATATTTTTCGCAAAATCCATCTTTAGTTTTATTTAATGCTGCTTTGTTATGTTCTAAAAATTTTAATATATTATAAACATCCACAAAAACTTCCCTTTGAACTCCATCTTTATCTTTTATTTTTAATTTTATTGCAAAGTGAAGATATGGACATCTTAATATTTTAGCGCCACCTTTTTTGCAACAATCATTTGCCCCAACATACCCTAATATCTGCCCACCACGCACTACTTTGCCTTTTTTTATGCCTTTTGCAAATGGTTTTTCTTTATTACAATTATAATAGCAATATGTACGCTTGCCGTCAAAACTTTTCACTTCTATTTTTCCACACATATCTTTATCTTGCGTGCATTTCGAAATTACGCCACTTTCAACAGCTACAAAAGGAGTGCCTTTTTTTACAGCTATATCATTCCCAAAATGACCTTTTTGTTTTGCAAAATTTAGCTCGTTATCAAAATCATCACAAAAATTAGTAACATACCCATAAGCTATAGGGCTATATGCTTTTAAACCATATTTTTTTTGAAATTTAATGTTTTTGCCTAATTTAACTTCATCAGATATTTTATAGCTGCCTACAAACTCACATAACAGGCTGTAATAAAACAATTTAAAATATGAATAATTCCTATAAAGTTGGCCTACGCACTGTTCGCTTTCATCGTTTTTTAACCTACTTATAATTTCATCCATATCTTGTTCTTTATATTTATTCCAATCACCGTCATATTTTGAAGCAAGAAGCACAATAATAGAAATAAATTTAACATTGCCTTTATCTTTAGCAGACTCTATATCTGCTCTTAAAGCTTTATCCATAACTTTAAGCGGTATATTAAAGTTTGCTAATGTTTTATATTGCTCAAAATTTTCCTTTTTAACAGATGCCTCATATTTGGCGAAAAAAGAAAAGGCAAAAAAAACAGTAGTAACGCTAAGCGCCGTTAAAAAAAATATAAATATTTTATTTTTGTTCACCAATTTTTAACACCTCCATATTTTAATATTAAACATATTTTAAAAAAAGTTATATAACATACATTCTGCAAGCTCCATAAATTTGAACGGAACAGGCAACAGCCCTGGGTGCTCATATATCAAACTTACAAGTTTTGCTGTTTTTTCTATATTAGGCTCCACCTTAAACTGCCTATCTCCGCAATTAAAATATATTGCCATATTACTAAAATATAAAGACATACCTTTACCATATATTTTACGCATACCTTCATTTAAAACCAAAAGCATAAAAAAAGTAAACAATAATGCTAATATTGTGTATAACATAGATTTTAAAGCTAAAAAAATATTATTTCTCATTCCACTTACCTTTTACCTCTTAGCATTTTAATATTCTGCAAACTAACATTAAATAATAATATAAATTCTAAATGAATTAATATAATTCAAAACAATACACTAACAAAAAGTTTTAAATTTTAATTATCGTTATAATATAACTATTAATTTATACTACCTTATATCTTTAATATTTTGCAAAATTAATCGAGATAAAGACAATCCAAAACATCTACCAGCTCTTTTTGCTTCATTAATGCTATTTGCCAAACTGCCCACCTCTAGTAATATTGCACAGCTACTTAAATTTTGGTTGTAGTCTTTATATTTAAAAGACAACGGCCGTGCTAAATGTGTATAATCTTTTTCTAACTGCTTTTGCATGGCGCATGCAAAAGAAAGATTTTTCTCATAACTTTTATAATTCGTAGTTTCAT
The DNA here is from genome assembly GCA_946411985.1 of uncultured Clostridiaceae bacterium. Lineage (GTDB taxonomy): Bacteria > Bacillota > Clostridia > Oscillospirales > Ruminococcaceae > RUG12519. The sequence continues at coordinate 6,743 of CAMKFY010000007.1, read as the reverse complement.
CTCCACATCCACACACCATCATAACCTGCGCAACCTGCTTAGGCTCGCCGCCGTCTAAATTAACTGTTGTTATTGGAGCTATGCGCTCGCCATTTTTACCTGTAATAGAGCCTCTGTGTATATCTAATAATACTTTTATATTAGGGTATTTTTTCATTATATCCCTTACAGTAAAATTAGACCTATCATAAGACCCTATATATGCAGGGTAATCATGGATAGTTGTATCATGCAAAGCTCCAATATTGTTATTTTGCAAAGCTTTTAATATTTCCTCTCCAACAGCCACAACATTTTTGCTAGCATCCTTCGTTCTAGCTTTAAAATCTTCATCATATCTATCTTTCTCACTAGATTCATAACATTCTGTTGTATGCGTATGATATATAAGCACCTGAGGCGTGTTAATATCATAAAAGCCAACATCAAATTTGCTATTACTAGCTCGTAATATAACATCATTTGAAAGATTTGTATTATTGCGCACATATGCACCGCCGCCAATATTTACAAAAGTTGGCCCTCTGCAAGCTACACAACATTTTCTTAATATAGCATGATGCATTGGTGGTTTGTAAATTTTAATTTCGCTTTCTCTATTTTCATCATTATTTAAATTTTCACATACTTTTGAACTATTAAAGCAGTTCTCAATATGTTTAAAGCACGCCACTATATGCTTTCCCTTATTCAAATCTAAATTTATATATAATAACGCTATTTTACTCATAACATTTGAAAAAGTTGGAAATTTTCTTAGCCCAATAGCTGCAAAAACTATAGATATTATTATAACAATAAAAAAATATATAATCTTTCTACTAAAATATGCTACACTCAAAATTTAAGTTCTCCCCATGTAAAATAGATAAAACCTATAATATTAATAATATGAAACTAAGCTTTATTTTTATTACAAATAAAAAATAAAAATAGCTTTAAATAGTTTAACCAGCCAAAATTTGCAGTTCTTTTTCAGATATTTGAGGGAATAATGCTTTATTTATGCTATCTGATATAATAACCGAGCTACGCTTCACCACCAAATCTATATTTTTTGGAGTCATAAGCATTAAAGATTTGTTATATATTTCTTCACCTTTTGCCATATCATACATATCCACAACAGTTGGCACGCCCACCACAAGCACAGGCACTCCGAGAACATCTTTAGAAAGCTCCTTTCTTTTGTTTTCTACTCCAGAGCCTGGCGATATTCCGGTATCTGTTATTTGTATTGTGGAACCAAGCCTTTCAAAACCTCTAGCAGCCAGCGCGTCTACCACCAGCAACAAATCTGGTTTTATAAAATTTGAAATAGATTTCACTATTTCTGTTGTTTCTATGCCTGTTTGCCCTAACACTCCAGGCGATATAACACTTACAATTTTTAAATTTTCATAGCCTAAAATTTTTTCCATTTTACCAAATATATGCCTAGTTGCCACTATTTTATCTGCAACACTAGGGCCCAACATATCTGGAGTTATATTCCTATTACCCAACCCTACAACAAACACAGATTTTTTGCCATTTAAAAAAAACTGCAACTGGCCTGTTAAAATATTTTTTATATTTGCTATATTTTCTGGCATGAACATTTTCTTAGCTTGAATTGTTATATAGCGTCCAATTTTAAGGCCCATACTTTTAGCAACATATTCATTTTTTATAGATATTGTTATTACGCTAACCCCATCTAAATATATTTTGCTCTTTTCCAAACCATCAATATTACCATTAACATAGCCTTCACTCTCAACTGCTAAATCTGTTCTAATAGCCATACTAAATTTTAACTCCTCCTATTTACATACTAAATATTAACTAATTTAAACTTTTTAATCAATTTTTATCATATAGTTTATATTGACTTTATTTTTTATTTTTGATATAATAACGAAGATTTTAGTTCTAATTGCTACTGTAGCTCAGTTGGTAGAGCAGCTCATTCGTAATGAGCAGGTCGTCCGTTCGAACCGGATCAGTAGCTCCACTTTTCCTTTAATTTGAAAATAATGGAATTGTATTATTACACGGTCTAATATTTTGTAATCTTAAATTTGTTTTGCTAAAATAGCTAATACAAAGTTTATATAAATATTTTGTATATTGTTTAAAATTAAGATAATATACTATTGTTTAGCATAAATTAAATTTCATGGTAATAAAGATGACTCTTTTATACATAAATTGAAGGGTCATCTCTATTATCTTTAAATTCAAATTATAAAAAGGGATGTTTTTATGGTTAAAGATATGACTATAGGTGAGCCTTTAAAGTTAATTTCCACCTTCACAATACCATTCTTAATAGGCAATATAATACAGCAATTTTATGTAATTATAAGCTCAATATTTGTAAGCGTATTTGTAGGAACAAATGCTTTAGGTGGCGTAGGGATAGCTTCAACAATATCATTTATGGTGTTTGGGTTTGCTGTAGGCTCTTGTAATGGATTTTGCATAGTACTTGCTCAACGTTTTGGCGCAAAGCGAAAAAAAGGAATAAAAATATCTGTGGCAGCATCTCTACATTTATATATATTGTTCACAATATTAGTTACAATAATAAGCGTTATTATAACTAAGCCGCTCTTATTATTTATGGACACTCCACAAGCCAACTATGAACACGCATACACATTTGCAATTATATCTTATTGTGGTATATTTTCACAGGTAGCGTATAACCTATTTTCTGGCATGCTACGCAGCGTTGGGGATAACAAAACACCGCTAATTTTTCTAATAATATCGGCAATATTAAACGTATTATTCGACTTTATAACGGTTGCAGTTTTGCATCTTGGCACTAAAGGCGCAGCCATATCTACAATAGCAGCACAAACTATATCTTCCATACCATGTTTAATTTTTATATATAAAAAATACCCGTTCATGTGGCCAACAAAAAAAGAATGGAAGATAAACAAAAGGTATATATTAGCACAAATAAAAATAGGTATACCTATGGGCTTAGAATTTGCAATAACCGCCATTGGGATTATTATGCTGCAGAAAACAATAAACAAGTTTGGCGAAAATATAATAGCAGGGTTTGCTATTGCTATGCGAGTGGAAAATTTGGTTATTGCATCTTTTATAGCCCTGTCTATTGCCACAGCAACATACACTGCCCAAAATTTCGGCGCACAAAAATATATACGAATAAAACAAGGCGCTAAAAGCACTATAATTATAGGTATGTTTTTTTGTGCATTTTTTAGCAGTATATTAATGCTACTATGGGATCAAATAACAGAATTATACCTTCTAACAAGCGACCCAGCTACAACCCAAGCAACAAAAATTGCTATAAAAAAAGCGGCTCGGCAATATATAAATATAGCCATATATAACTACCCTGTTTTATGCTTGCTTATAACATTTAGGAGTTTAGTGCAAGCTTTAGGCAGAACTCTAATTCCGCTTTTAGCTGGCGTTTGCGAACTTGTAATGCGTGTTTTAGGGGCTGTGGTTTTAGCCCATCTTTTTGGGTATGTTGGCATATGCTGCTCACCTATTTTAGCGTGGTATGGCGCTTTCTTTATGGTTATAGGGGCATACATATTTAACATAAGAAAACTATTAAAATCTTCTTCTAAAAAAAATATATAATAAATATATATTAATAAAATTGAATAATATTAATTTAAACTGCTTCGCTTACATTTTTAGAGTTTAACACTAAACCTAAGCTAAGCTTTATTGCGCTATCTACAAAGTTCATGTAATACTCTTCTAAGTCTCCTATTTTTTCTTTTAACCTGCTTTTATCGAGAGTTCGCATCTGCTCCAAAAGAATAACCGAATTTTTAGAAAGTCCGCATTTCTTTGAAGTAATCTCTATGTGAGTTGGTAGTTTTGTTTTAGTGCATTGACTAGTTATAGCAGCCACTATAACAGTTGGGCTATACCTATTACCAATATCGTTCTGCACTATCAACACAGGCCTTATACCTCCTTGTTCAGACCCCACCACCGGACTCAAATCTGCATAATATATTTCTCCTCTTTTTACAGCCACTACTCACACACTCCTTTTTTAAAATAATTATTTTATTATATTTTTATTTTATCCAAAGCTTAAATATTTTAATCAGTTCCCTGATGTATTTTATTATAATTTCAAAAAAAGAGTGAAAAAACAAATAAAGAAAAAAAACACTAAATTTAGTGTTATAAGCTCAGCTAAAAATAAGCTGAGCTTTTAATGTAATGCAAAAACTTTTTCAACATAATCTCCTGTAAACGTTATAAACTTGCGTACTTAACAATTTAACAATATATATAAAACAAGAAGTGACCCTACAATCACGCAGAATCACTCAATTTTTATAAAACACCATACCCAACACATAAAAACTAAAAACCTACTCCAAAATATCAGTAACCACACCAGAACCAACAGTTTTTCCACCTTCACGAACAGAAAAACGCAACTGCTTCTCAATGGCTATTGGCGCTATAAGCTCAACAGTCATATCTACCGTATCGCCAGGCATACACATTTCAACGCCATCAGGCAAACTTATAGTACCTGTAACATCTGTTGTTCTAAAGTAAAACTGAGGCCTATAGTTTGAAAAGAAGGGAGTATGCCTTCCGCCCTCATCCTTTTTCAAAACATAAACATTAGCAGTAAATTTCGTATGCGGATGAATAGAACCCGGTTTACACAAAACCTGACCACGCTCAACATCTTCCCTATTAATACCCCTCAGAAGAACTCCAGAATTATCTCCAGCTTCAGTATAATCCAAACTCTTCCTAAACATTTCTATACCAGTAGCCACAGATTTTCTATTATCTTTCAAACCAACTATTTCAATTTCCTCACCAACATTTAACCGACCACGTTCTACCCTACCGGTTACAACCGTACCTCTACCGGATATTGTAAAAATATCTTCAATGGCCATCAAGAACGGCGCATCAATTAAACGCTCCGGAATTGGAACATAAGAATCTACAGCATTCATAAGCTCAACTATAGGTTTATAAACCTCATCATTAGGGTCTGTAGATTCAGACTCCAAAGCTTTTAAGGCAGAACCCCTTATAATAGGTATTTCGTCGCCTGGAAAATCATATTCATTTAAAATTTCCCGAACTTCCATCTCCACCAATTCCAAAAGCTCATCGTCATCAACCTGATCTACCTTGTTCATAAAAACAACAATATGCCTAACACCAACCTGCCTAGACAACAAAATATGCTCACGCGTTTGAGGCATAGGGCCATCTGTGGCAGACACAACCAAAATAGCTCCATCCATTTGAGCTGCACCAGTTATCATATTTTTAACATAATCAGCATGCCCAGGGCAATCTACGTGCGCATAATGCCTAGTTTTTGTTTCATACTCCACGTGAGCAGTGTTTATTGTTATACCACGCTCCCTCTCCTCTGGAGCATTATCTATCTCCGCATAATTCTTAAACTTAGCACCACCGCAAAAACCCAAAACCTTAGTTATAGCCGCAGTTAACGTTGTTTTACCATGATCTACGTGACCTATAGTACCTATATTAACATGTGGTTTGCTTCTTTCAAACTTTGGCATTACAATTAAACCTCCTAAAAAATTCTATATTATTTTTTGTTTCATTTTACCACTACTAAAAAACTTATGCAAGCATTTTTAACAAAAAAACTAACTTTTAGCCCGAGAAGCTATAACCTTCTCTGCTATAGACCTCGGTATTTCAACATAACAATTTGGCTCCATAGAAAACTGACCTCTACCCTGGGTTTTAGAACGCAAATCGTTAGAATAACCGAACATTTCAGAAAGAGGCACCTTTGCAGTAATTTCTTGGTTTGAGCCTCTCGCCTGCATGCCTTCTATTTGACCTCTTCTAGAATTTAAATCACCCATAACATCGCCCATATATTCTTCCGGAACTATAACAACCACCTTCATTATAGGCTCCAATATAACAGGGTTTGCCCTCTTTGAAGCCTCCCTAAAACCTTGCGAACCTGCAATTTTAAAAGCCAACTCAGAGGAATCTACCTCATGAAAAGAACCATCATACAAAGTAACCTTAACGTCCACAACAGGGTAGCCAGCTAAAACACCAGCTTCCATAGCTCCTCTAATGCCAGCGTCAACAGCAGGAATATATTCTTTTGGAATAACACCACCAACAATTTTGTTTATAAATTCATAACCTTTGCCAGATTCATTAGGCTCTACATGAAGTTTAACATGCCCATACTGCCCATGCCCACCAGACTGCCGAGCAAATTTATGATCTACATCTACAGCCTTCTTAATTGTTTCCTTATAAGAAACCTGTGGAGCACCAACATTTGCCTCAACCTTAAACTCTCTCAAAAGCCTATCTACTATAATTTCTAAATGGAGCTCACCCATACCAGCTATTATCGTTTGACCAGTTTCAGAGTTTGTGTATGTTTTAAAGGTTGGGTCTTCCTCTGCTAATTTGCCCAACGCTATGCCCATTTTTTCAGCGCCTGCCTTAGTTTTAGGCTCAATCGCAAGGCTTATAACTGGCTCAGGAAACTCCATAGATTCTAAAACTATAGGGTGGCGCTCATCGCACAATGTATCACCAGTTGTGGTGCTTTTAAGCCCAACAGCAGCAGCAATATCCCCAGCATGAACGCAACCTATGTCTCGTCGTTCATTTGAATGCATCTGCAAAATTCTCCCTACGCGCTCATTGCAACCCTTGCTTGCATTATAAACAGTAGTGCCTGCTTCTATACT
>CAMKFY010000006.1 GCA_946411985.1 uncultured Clostridiaceae bacterium | reverse complement strand
TTTGAGTCTGATATAGCTAAAATAGTGAAAAAAAAGGGAACATCTAATGCTATAAAAATAGAAACCTTAAAAAGAATGGTAACACTCATAATAAAACAGGAACTAACTGAAAAACAACGAACTATTTTAGACATGTATTTTGTGAGAGGTTTAAAATATAACCAAATAGCAGAAATTTTAAATGTTAGCAAAAGTACAGTTTCCAGAACAAAATCTCGTGCACTTAAAACAATATATAAAATATTAAAATACTACGATTTTACATAAAAATATTAAATAAAAATATTAACAACACACCTCTAGCCTTAAGTTTAGCAAAAATATATTTAATTTTTTTAAATTAAGCCAAAAATTGTTGCAACATTTCTTGTTTTATGTTAAAATCTACTGGTTAAGTTAGATGAAAAAAAGGACAGGTTTTGCAATATATGGAAAATGACGTTAATAATTCTTTTAAAAGTCCATTTTGTTCTAGGTATGGTAGCAAGGAGATGCTCTACATATTTTCTCCAAATATGAAGTTTAAAACGTGGAGAAAACTTTGGCTAGCTCTTGCAAAAGCAGAAAGCGAATTGGGCTTGCCAATATCTTCAAGCCAAATTGAAGAAATGAAAGCCAATATAGATATTATAGACTATGAAACAGCAAAAAAAATGGAAAAAAGTGTAAAACACGATGTTATGGCGCATCTATTTTCTTATGGAAAACAGTGCCCAAACGCAGCAAAAATAATACATTTAGGAGCCACTTCCTGTTATATAACCGATAATGCTAGCATAATAATAATGAGGCAGGGCTTGATATTAATAGAAAAAAAACTTACAGAAATATTAAAAATTCTTTCAAGGTTTGCAATGAAATATAAAAATTTACCTTGCCTTTCGTACACCCATCTGCAACCGGCTCAGTTAACAACAGTGGGAAAACGTGCCACCCTTTGGCTGCAAGATTTTTATATGGACTACTTAAATATTTCAGGTTTAATAAAAAATTTAAAGCTTTTAGGCTCTAAAGGAGCCACAGGCACGCAGGCAAGCTTTTTGGAGCTTTTTGAAAACAATGAAGAAAAGGTAGATCTTTTAGAGCAAAAAATATTAAAAGAGTTTGAGTTTAAAGAAGCTGTATATGTTTCTGGCCAAACATATACTAGAAAGCTAGATTTTAATATATGTTCAACTCTTTGTGGCATTGCTCAGTCAGCTATGAAGCTTTCTAATGACATTAGAATGTTACAAAATTTTAAAGAACTAGAAGAACCATTTGAAGAAAGTCAAATAGGCTCTTCTGCTATGCCATATAAAAGAAACCCAATGAAGAGCGAAAGGGTGGCTGCGCTTTCTAGGTATGTTATAGTAAACCTATTAAACCCCGCGTTCACTGCTGCTTGCCAATATTTTGAAAGAACGCTAGATGACTCGGCAAACAGACGAATAGTTATACCAGAAACTTTTTTAGCGGTTGACGCTATATTAAATATTTTGTTAAATATATGTAGCGGCGTGGTTGTTAACGAAAGCGTAATAAAAAACAGAGTTTTAAACGAGCTTCCATTTATGGCCACTGAAAATATTATGATGGCGGCCGTTAAGAAAGGTGGGGACAGGCAAAAAATTCACGAAAAATTGCGAGTTATTTGTATGCAGGTTGCAAAAGATATAGCAAGTGGTGGGAAAAATAACCTAATACAAAGATTGGTAGAAGATGGTGATTTTAACCTAAATGAGGAAGAAATACACAACATATTAAAGCCAGAAAACTTTATTGGGTTGAGCCCAAAACAGGTAGATAGGTTTTTAGAAAAGGTAATAGAACCGATTACAAAAAATATAAATTTCAATTTTTCAAGTAATTCTGAACTTTCAGTATAATAAATTAATATATAAAGTAAAGGAGAAAACTAGTGAAAAATTTTAAAAACGCAAAAGTGCTTGTACTAATTATGTTAATGATATGTTTCTTCATGCTTTCCATATTTGGTTTGCAAACAAGATGGGGGGACACAATAACGCACCACTTTAAAGGTTATAACACAATAAAGTGGGGGGACGACGTTGACGACACAGTTCAAATAACTTTAGCATATGAAAAAGAGTTAGACGCAAATAACAAAAGAAGTGTTGAACGCACTTTGAAAAAGAGGCTAGATTTAGCAGGCATAAAAGACACATTTATATCTTTTGATGTTGGGTCTAGATTAATAAACGTTAACCTGCCTGCCTCATCTTATAGGCCAAATTTTGATTTTGAAGCTATTACAAAGAGCCTCGCCGCCACTGGAGAATGGAAGTTAACGCTATCTGAAAAAGAAGACCCTTTTATGGCACAGCTTCGTAAAATGTTTAGGTATCCTAAAGATAACTCAAAAAATGAAACAATAGCCGACGCATCTAACATAAAATCTGCCAGCATATCTTACAATTTTAATAATAAAGTAAATAAAAGTGCTATAATGAGTTCTAAAGATATGCCTACTATGTTGTTTGTTTTAGATAAAAAAACAAAGGATGCCCTAGCGCAGCGCAAGAAAAATTTTATTGCAAATGAAGAAGAGCTTAAAAACTTAGAAACCGAAATAAAAAATTTACAAGAAGTGGTTACAAAAGCTAAAAAAGAAAAGGAAAACGAAGAAAAAAAGGAAGAAGAAAACAAAGAAAACGAAGGCGAAAATAAAGAAAAAGAAAATGAAACTGAAGACGAGAAAAAACTAAAAGAATTAAAAGATCACAAGAAAAAGTTGCAAGACTACAACGGCAAAAACGTTGTATTACTGCTAGATAATGAAGAAATATATAACGGCGGAATTGTTGAATCGCTAGACGAACACTCAAACTTGGAGGTTTTAAACACATCTTTATCTGCCAGTGAGGCTCTAAAAACGGTAAATATAGTTTCTAGCGGTAAATTGCCAGTAAGTTTGAAGCCTATCTCTGTAAAAAAATTAACGCCACAGTTTGGCAAAAGTTTTAAGGCTAATATATTAATAGCTAGCGGTTTGATTATATTGCTAATGATAGCATTTATAACGATTAAATATAGGTTTATTGGTTTGTTAGCTGCATTTAACGTTTTAGGCCATTTATGCTTTGTTATAGCGTGCTTCACTGGGTTTGTTTCATTTTTGCCAGGCTCTTGCCTAAATGTTTCTTCTATGGTTGGCATAATATTTAGCTTAGTGTTTGGAATAAGTTTATTTTTGTTCTTAATAAATAAGTTTTTGCAAAAGCTATATTCAAATAGAAATGTGGAGCTTTCTGTTAGAACAACATTTAAAGAAAATTCTAAATTTGTGTTTAAGCTAACAGTTTTAATTGCCGTTATTTCGTGTGTTGTTATGCTAATATTTTCTAGAAACAACTATGGCGAAACGCTGGGCTCAGCAGGGTTTTTAGGGCATAACTTGCTATCCTTCTTAAACATAAACTATCAAAGTGCTATATTCTCTTTCTCACATGCCGTGTTCTTCGGCTCTATAGGCGTTTTAATATTCCAATATTTAAACACAAAGTTTATGTTAAAATATATTTGTAATCTAAAACCGTTCAAAAACTCTAAAGTTTATGGAGGCTTAATTAAATGACAGTAAAATTTAATAAATTTTTGGGTTTTTTCACCTACAAAGCAAACAAAGATTTGGAAAATAAAATAGATGTAGATTTTTTTAAAAATAGCAAAACGTTTTTATTTTCATTTGTGGCAATTTTTTTGGCTGCCATAGCCACACTAGCTTTCACGTTGCTAATTTCTAAAACTAATTTTAATATTAATAGCAGAAGTAACACAGTTATTGAGCTGCCACTTGAAGGTGAAGGCGAGCTAACCGAAAAAAATTTGAAAACAATAGAGGGCATAGGTTGCTCAATGCTTAAAACTAATTGTTTGGTGCAAAAAACTAACGCCTTCGAAGAATCTCCTGCAACATATAAAGATAGGCTTGTGGTTAGCTGCGCGAGCATAAGCGGCAACGAAGATTCTAAAATGCAAAAAATTGTATCTTTCGTAGAAAAAATAAAGCAGATGTTCCCAAACAACGTAACAATTAAAAATAAAGAACAAATTTTAGTTTCCAATAACGAAGCTGCACAAATTGAACATTTCAATAAAATGAGCGTTGCCATACTGGCCGGAGCAATACTTCTTATTATACTTATATGCTTTGCTTTAAATTTTAAAAAGTTGAACGGAATTTTTGTAGCACTAACTTTTTTGATAGCTCTAACATTTAATTTTACCGTTATTTCTGCTATATTTTTATTTTTAGTTGGCGCGTTAGGTTTTCAAATAAACAATATGCTATTATGGGCTTTTGTTATAACAACGATAACGTCATCTGTTAACTATTTATATAACGCGTCTATAATATTTAGCAAAATTAAAGAAAACAAAGAAGAAAAAGATGTTTTAAAAGCTTCCAATATTGCTATAGGTAAAAACGTACCGATATTTGTAGATAACGCTGTTTTGTTCACAGTAATACCCGCTATTTCTATATTAATATTTAAAATTATAGACAGTATAACAAACACGTCAAGTTTCGGTTCGTTTTTAGAAATAGTGGTGTTTATATTGTTACACCTTGCAATTGGGGTAATATGCGCTTTTAGCTCTATGTTTGTGTTAGCGCAGATTTGGGCTAAGCTTAAAATGTTAACTTTAAGCAGTAACAAAAAGCCTAAAAAAAGTTTATAATTAATATTAAACTCAAATAAAAAAACTGATTATTAAATTAATCAGTTTTTTTTATGCTATTTTATATTTTTTAAATGTTCTAAAAATTCATCTAAAGTTTTTTCTGTTGTGGCTTTTTCCCCATACTTTCGAACAGAAACAGTGCCCTTGCTTTCCTCCTTTTCACCTAATACTAAAATAAACGGTATTTTCATAAACCCAGCTTGCCGTATTTTATAGCCAACCTTTTCAGACCTACCATCTAACTTTACTCTAAAACCAAAACTTAAAATTTTTTCCTGCACACATTTAGCATAATCTAAAAACTTATCCGATATTGGCAATATTATAACCTGCACAGGCGCCATAAAAAACGGGAATGCGCCAGCAAAATGCTCAGTTAATATACCTATAAAACGCTCTATACTGCCATATATAACGCGGTGTATCATTATAGGAGTATGCTTTTGCCCATCTGCCCCAACAAAATCAATATTAAAACGCTTTGGCAACTGGAAATCTAACTGTATTGTGCCACATTGCCAGCTACGTTTTAACGAATCTTTTAAATAAAAATCTATCTTTGGGCCGTAAAACGCACCGTCGCCTTCATTTACCTTATACCTCAAATTTAATTCAGCCATAGCACTTTTTAAGCTATCTGTAGCCTCATCCCAAGCTGATACCTCACCTATATGATTATCTGGCATTGTAGCTAATTCTAAACTATACGAAAACCCAAACTTTTTATATATATTATCTACAAGCGTTATTATATTTTTAACTTCGCTTTTAATATAATCTTTAGTTAAAAATATATGCGCATCATCCTGCGTAAAACACCGCGCTCGCATTAGCCCATGTAATGTGCCTGAAAGCTCATGCCTATGCACTATACCAAGTTCACAAAACCTTAAAGGGAACTCTTTATAAGAATGGCTAGCCATTTTATATACTAAAATGCTGCCTGGGCAGTTCATAGGCTTTATAGCAAAATCTTCATCATCTATTGTTGTTGTATACATATTTTCTTTATAATGATCCCAATGCCCACTAGTTTCCCATAAACTTCTAGAAAGTATTATAGGCGTAGATATTTCTTTGTAGCCTGCTTTAAAATGCTCTTTGCGCCAATAATCTATTAAAGCGTTTTTAATTGTAATGCCATTTGGCATAAAAAATGCAAAACCTGGCCCTTCATTTAAAAAGCTGAAAAGCTCTAGCTCTTTGCCCAGCTTTCTATGATCTATATTTTTGCTTGCCTCATAAAGCTTTATATATTCGTCTAATTGCTCATTATTTGTAAATGAAATACCATAAATTCTATTTAACATTTCATTTTTAGCATTGCCTCGCCAATATGCACCGGTAACGTTAATAAGCTTAATAGCCCGCACACTGCCCGTTCGCATAATGTGTGGCCCTGCACAAAGGTCTACATATTCGCCTTGCTTATATATGCTAACCTTACTGCCCTTGTTTTTTAAATCTTTTAGTAGCTCTAACTTATATGGCTGGTTTGCTAAAATATGTTCTGCCTCAGAATATGAAACAAACTCTCGTTCAATTGCAATATTTTGCTTAACTATATTTTCCATTTCAGCTTCTATTTTGTCTAAATCTTTTAGTGTTATATTTTCGTCTGCTTTAATATCATAATAAAAACCATTATCTATAGCAGGCCCTATTGCAAATTTAGCAGATTTATATAACCTAAAAACTGCCTGCGCTAATATATGCGCTGTTGTATGCCAAAACGCTTTTTTGCCCTCCGGGCTATTAAATGTACATATTTCCAATTTACAATCAGCATCTATTAAATCTCTTAAATCTTTTAATATTCCGTTTAATTTGGCGCAACAAGCTTCTCCTAAAACACTAGGTTTGTTCTGTTTTAAAAAATCGGCTATACTAATCTTTTCATATACATTAAAAACTTCACCTTGCAGCGTAACATTAAACATCTAAACCACCCTCTTTTTAAACTACAAATTTATTTTAATTATAACATGTATTACATTTTTGTGAAAATCTATTTATAAAAATATATATCACCTAAATTTAAACCAAACAAACAATTTAACGCTACATTTAAAATTATATAACAACATAATCACCGCTAAAAAGCTTATTAACAGCTCCCTTTATAGACAAATTTTCTTTTCTTGTTAAATCTTTGTCTAAAGCTAATATATGTTCTGCTTCTTTTTTACAAATACATGCAATTCTAAAATCTCTTTTTAAGTTTGCTATTTTAAATTCCACGTCCCCGTGCTGTTTTATTCCAAAAAAATCTCCTGGCCCGCGCAAAGAAAGATCTTTTCTTGCTATTTCAAACCCGCTATTTGTATCACACAAAGCTCGCATTCTTTCTTTATTATCTGGGCTTTTTAAATCTGATATTAATATGCAATAAGATTTCAAATTCCCCCGCCCCACTCTGCCTCGTAACTGATGTAACTGGGCTAGCCCAAACATTTCTGCGTTTTCAATTACAATAACACTAGCATTTAAAACGTCTACCCCAACTTCTATAACTGTGGTAGTAACTAATATATCTATACTGCCATTAACAAAATTTTGCATAACACTATTTTTAGCAGCTGCGTCTAACTGGCCATGCATAACCCCAACATTGTATTTTAAAAATCCGTTTTCTTTTAACATATTAGCATAGCAACACACATTTTGCACATTATTTTTACTATCTTCTATTGCTGGGCAAACTATATATACCTGATGTTTATTGTTTATTTCCTTTTCTAAAAAATTAAAAACGCGCTTACGCATTTTACTATTAACACAATATGTGCTTACAGCAACACGGCCAGGCGGCAACTCATCTATAGTAGAAACGTTCATATCACCATAAACAATTAACGCCAACGTTCTTGGAATAGGCGTAGCAGACATCACCAATATATTAACAGATTCACCCTTAGCTATTAACTTCTCACGCTGCTTTACGCCAAACCTATGCTGTTCGTCTGTTATTACTAAACCTAAATTTTTGAACACAACACTATCTTGGAAAATGGCGTGCGTGCCTATAACAACACTATATTCACCATTTTTTATACCCTCAATAAGCTTATTTTTCTCTTTAACTTTTAAAGAGCCAACTAAAACGCAAATATTAATATTAAAAGTTTTAAAAAAATTACAAAAAGTGTTATAATGCTGCCTCGCCAAAATATCTGTAGGCGCCATTAAAGCCACCTGCATGCCAGCCCGCACAAACATAAACGCAAGCGCAGCAGCAACAACAGTTTTGCCACTGCCCACATCACCTTGTATTAACCTATTCATTAAAATATCTTTGCTGCAATCAGCTATACACTCATATATAACCCTTCGTTGTGCACCTGTTATTTTAAACGGTAGCGCATTTAAAAATTCATTAACATCAATATCTTTTATTTTACTTTTATTGCGCAGGCCAACGCTGCTTTTTAACTTTAAAAGCCCAACTTGCCAGCATAAAAGCTCTTTAAATATAAACATCTCCCTGGCTTTTTCATATTGCTGCTTGGTTTTTGGAAAATGTATATTTAAAAGCGCTGTTTTTAAATCTGTAAAATTATATTTTAAAATTAGCTCTCTAGGCAAAATATAACAACAATCTTTAACATATAAAATCGCCTGCTTTAAATTTGATTGCAATATGTTTGTTGTTAGCCCTTTTGTTAACGAATATTTTGGTATAAAGCCTACGCTCTGCAACACTTCAGGCGCCAACAAACTAACACCACAAGGCTTTTTTTCAAACCTACCATAAAAAATATAAAAACTACCCACACACAATTTGGAATATATATATGTATTATTAAAATATATAATTTCAAACGTTTCCTCATCTTCGTCTGCAGCTAAAACTTTACAAACAAAAACCTTCTTATTTTTAAACCATTTCGCAGACAACTTAGACAGAACTCTAGCTTTAACAACATTCTTTTCATTAAACCTAACACATTTAATAGTTCTGCTCTCACTACAATTTATATATTCACGCGGAAAATATGTTAAAAGATCGTAAATAGTGTATATATTCAATTTTTTATATAACTCCGCCCTTTTAACTCCAACATTTTTTAAACAATCTATAGATGAAAGTAAATTCATAACTCCAACTTTTAAACCTATAATTAAAATACTTAAAATAAATACAAGCTCTATGCACAACACCTTACACATGCGCTATTATAGCAAACCACACAAATGTTTTGCAATACACAAAACTAAAATTAAAACAGCCTAACCGTTTACAATTAATTCTATATATCTAAAATTTCACAAATTGGCTCTATTTTTTTACATTTAAAACTATCTCCATCTAACTGCAAGAAAACAGCATTAAAAACACAGCTGCCAGTATCGCTAACTTCAAATCGGGTGGGCATTTTCGTTACAACTCTCCTTATAATGCATTCCGGTAACACCCCCAACACAGAATCGTAAGGGCCCACCATGCCCACATCTGTTAAAAACCCTGTACCGTTTTTAAGAATTCGTGCGTCGTTTGTTTGAACATGCGTATGCGTGCCCACTAAAGCCGACACCTTCCCATCTAAAAAATTGGCCAAAGCACTCTTTTCGCCAGTAGCTTCCGCGTGAAAATCTATAAACACTAATTTAGACCCTATTCTGCTAAGCAGCCTCTCCATCTCTTCAAAAGGCGAGCTACTAGCATCTAAATAAACCTGGCCTATTAAATTAACCACCACAATAGAGCTATTCCCAACATTAAAACTCACAAAACCTCTACCAGGGCTATGCCTTGAAAGGTTAAGAGGCCTTAATATATTCCCATTCTTGCTTAAAACTTTAAGTATAGAAAAATTACGAAAACTATGATTTCCACCAGTTAAAACATCACAACCACTTTCAAACAAATACTCAGCCGACTCTGCAGAAACACCATTACCCTTAGCAGAATTTTCAGCGTTCGCCACAACAACGTCAAAACCATCATACCTATCTTTAAGCTTCGGCAACATATATCGCACGGCCCTGCAACCAATAGACCCCACAACATCGCCAATAAAAAGCAGCTTTATAAAAAACACCACCCCAAAACTCAACAATAAAAAGTTAAGCCAACTTTTCTATAGCTATTTCTAACCTTTCAACGGTTTTATTTTGCCCTAACAAGCAAGCTAACTCAAGGCCGCCACCTGGCGTGAATTGCTTGCCAGACACAGCCACCCTAAGCGGCCATAGCACAACACCATTTTTAACTCCTAAGCTATCTATAAATTTAAACACCACACTATGCAAACTATCAAAGCCAAAATCTTTAACATTTTTCAACACCAAAACAAGCTTTTTTAACACCTCAAGAGAAGATTCCTTAGTTGTCTTCATCTTTTTATTTATAAACAAATCTGCACTATATTCAGGCAACGTGTCTATAAAATCTAACTGGCTTGGCAAATCTTTAAAATTTTCTGTGCGGTTTTTAAGCATCTGCACAAGAAAATTAATATCCACACTGCTTTTAACGCTACTATCAATATATGGCTTCGCATTTTCTAAAAATTCATTATCGGTCATATTCCTTATATATTTAGAATTTATAGCAGCCAATTTTTTTATATCAAAAATGGCGGGCGACTTGCAAATGCCAGCCACATCAAACACTTCCTCAAGCTCTTTCAAACTAAAAATTTCACGCTCGCCCTTAGGTGACCAGCCCAAAAGAGCAATATAGTTAACAACAGCTTGCGGTAGATAGCCAATATTTAAAAGGTCTTCAAACGTTTCATCGCCATGACGCTTAGAAAGCTTTTCTTTAGCATTTTTCATAACAGGAGAGCAATGTATATATTTAGGCACATCCCAAGAAAACGCTTCATATAACAAATTATATTTTGGAGCAGAAGAAAGATACTCACTGCCGCGCACCACATGCGATATTTTCATAAGGTGGTCATCTATAACATTTGCAAAATTATACGTTGGCATGCCGTCCGACTTTATAAGTATTTGGTCTTCTAATTCAGAATTTTTAACGCTAACCCTGCCAAACACCTCATCACAAAACTCTGTAACGCCAATTTGCGGCATCTTCTGCCTTATAACAAACGAAGCCCCTTCACTCAACCTTTGAGCCACCTGCTCACTCGAAAGCGCCTTACAATGCCCATCATACTTAGCTGGCTTTTTATCTGCTTTTTGCAAACTTTTTATGCGCTCCAACCGCTCTTTCGAACAAAAACACCTATACGCCTTGCCAGCCTCCACAAGCTTTAAAGCATAACTTTTAAAAATATGCATCCTTTCACTTTGAATATATGGCCCAAAATCCCCCCCAACATCGGGGCCCTCATCCCAACTAATGCCTGCTTTTTTTAAACTGCTATATATAACATCTTGCGCGCCCTCAACCTTTCTTTCGCAATCTGTGTCTTCAATTCGCAATATAAAGTCTCCATTATTTTTACGAGCTAACAGAAAAGCATACAGAGCAGTTCGCAAATTCCCAATATGCATATAACCCGTTGGAGACGGGGCAAACCTTGTTCTCACCTTTTCAAACATATAAAACTTCCTTACAATATAAAATTCAACTTAAGAAATTAAGCTAACAACATCCTTTGCTATTAAAAGCTCTTCATTAGTGGGAATTATAAGTATATCTATTTTAGAATCTTCAGAACTTATTATACCCTGCTTGCCACCAGATATATCTAAAACCTTTTTAGCGTCTACCTTGGCTCCTAAAAAATTTAAATTCTCACAAACAGATATAACAAGGTCGTGACAATTCTCCCCAATGCCCCCAGCAAAGGTTAAAACGTCTACGCCATCCATGGCAGCAACACATTGTGCTATATATTTTCGCACCTGAAAAGAAAGCATATTTAAAGCAAGCCTTGCTCTTTTGTTGCCACTATCTGCAGCTTTCTTAACATCTCTACAATCACTACCAACACCAGATATTCCCAGCAACCCAGATTTTTCGTTCATTATTTTAGACATATCTGCTGCTGTTAACCCTTCACGCTCCATTAAAAAAACAACACATGAAGGGTCTATATCGCCACACCTTGTTCCCATTAAAAGCCCAGCAAGCGGAGTAAGCCCCATGCTAGTGTCTACCGACTCACCATTTTGAACAGCGCAAACAGAAGAACCATTCCCCAAATGGCAACTAATAAGCTTTATATCTTTCAAATTTTTCCCTAAAATTTCTGCAGCCCTAGCGCTAACATACCTATGAGACGTGCCATGAAAACCATACTTTCTAATGCCATATTTTTCATAATATTCATATGGCAAACCATAAAGAAACGCCTCCTCTTTAACTGTTTGATGAAATGACGTGTCAAACACAACAACCTGCTTCTTGCTTTCGCCAAACGTTTCAATGCACGCCTTTATTGCCTGAGCTTGAGAATGGTTGTGAAGCGGCGCGAGCGCACTAAGGCTTTCAATTTTTTGAAGCACATCTGCGTCCACCAACTCAGACTTTTTAAAAATTTCAGCCCCCTGCACAATTCTATGCCCAACGGCCGCTATATCATCTAGGCTGCGCACAACGCCATATTTTTCGTCGGTTAAAAGCTTCGCAACAATTTCAAAAGCTGCCTTATGGTCTTTTATATTTTGCTGCCCCTCATATTGCCTGCCATCACTTGTTTTATGCGTTACAGCGCCGCCTGCCCCTATTCTCTCACATATACCCTTTGCCATAGGCTTTTCGCAGCTCATATCCATTAACTGATATTTAAGCGACGAACTGCCAGCATTTATAACCAATATTATCAAAACTATCTCCCCAAACATAAAAATTATTAAAAATCAAAATAGACGTTAAATATATTTTTATAATATAAAAACCAAACCTCTCACTACACCCCAAATAATTTAATAAACCTGCTACAGATATTATAAACAAAATTCAACAACTAAGCCAATTTTAAAATAAACAAAAAACCTTTACAAGCTTTTAATATGTACATACACCAAAAACTTACCACAACAATTTATATAAAACACTCAACATTTAGCAGGTTGTTATAAATAAAATTTAACAACACAAACCGCCAACTCTAACAAAAAACACATCTTCCTCATACGTTATACACCATACCGAAAAAATGTTCCAATAAAACCAAATACAACCAACCTTGTACAATTTTAATAGCATAAATGTTAAAAGTCAATATTTTTGAAATAAATTAAAATAAAAAAATAAAATACAAAATTTAAGCTTTTTATAACACTTTTTATATTCATTTTGTCTATTTTTATATTTTTTGTTGAAATTTTTTGTTTTAGCTGTTATAATTAGTTTAGACTCGGTTTTTGTTTGCAGATTGGTAACAAAACTTTGAATAATAGTTACAAATATGCTCCTACTTTGTAATAAATTCGCTCTAATTTTGTAACAATATTTAGTATATTTTACGAATAAGTGATTTTTTATGCATAATATAAATTTTTCACATACGCCTGTTTTATTAAATGAGGTTATAAATAATTTAAATATACAGCCAAATGGAACATATATAGACGCCACGGTAGGCGGAGCTGGGCACGCCATTGAAATAGCAAAAAAATTAATAAACGGAAAATTGTTTGCGTTTGATAAAGACCCTGACGCAATAAGCTTTTCAAAAGAAAAATTGAGCGGCTACAGCGTAGCATTAATAAATGAAGATTTTGCTAATATGGAAAAATTTGTTAATGAAAAGGTGGACGGCGTTTTAATGGATCTTGGCGTTTCTTCACACCAACTAGACAACGCCAAAAGAGGGTTTTCTTATAAAAAAAACGGCCCACTCGATATGCGAATGAGCAAAACTGGAGAATCTGCAAAGCAAATATTAAATTTTAAAAGCGCTAAAGAAATTGCCAATATTCTTAAAATTTATGGCGAAGAGCGATTTGCTTTTAAAATAGCAAATGAAATAGTGCTGAGAAGAACATATAAAGCAATTGAAACAACCGAGGACTTGGCAAATATAATTAGAGGTGTTGTGCCATTTAAATTTAAAAGACAAAAAAATCCATGCAAAAAAACATTTCAAGCTATTAGAATAGCAGTTAACAACGAATTTTTAAACCTTAAAAAGGGCTTGAATTCTGCTTTTAACCTCTTAAAACCAAAAGGTAGGCTTTTAGTTATATCTTTTCATTCATTAGAAGACAAAATAGTTAAGAATTTTTACAAAGATAAAGCCACTGGGTGTATATGTTCAAAGAATTTTCCAATATGTGTTTGCAAAAATGTTAAAAAAGCAAACATTTTAAATAAGAAACCTATAACACCAAACGATGACGAAATAAGCAAAAATAACAGAGCGCATTCCGCCAAACTTAGAGTTTTGGAAAAACTATAATGTTTATAAACGTATAACTTAAAATTTACGTTAAATTATATAGTAGCTGAGTATTTAATTATTTAGCCTAAATGTATTTATGTTATATTCTCTATTTTAAAACGCAAGTTTATTACTCAAAAAATATGTAAAATAACATTTAAGGAGTAAGTTTACAGTGATAGATAAGTCTAATTTAGCCTATAAAGGAATGTATGTTAAAAATCCAAAAATTAGAACAAAGCAAAATAGCTCACACATAGGCAGAATAAAAAAGAGCGAGGTTGCTAAAATAAAGCTTACCTTTTACGTGTTTTTGGTGTCTTTAACTGCCACCGTTTTATCTTTTTACATTGTAAACTTAGTTAAACAAAATGAATTGAATATTAGTGTTAATTTAACTAAGCAACAATATAAAATTCAGCAAAGTGAAAATGTAAGGTTAAAAGCGTTAATGCAAACTAACTATTTAAACCCTTCTAAAATAGAACAATATGCAAAAGTAAAATTAGGTATGAGAAAAAACAATATGTTACAGGCTAATTACATATCTCAAAGTGATATTAACTCTGACTCTAACTCTAAAAATAAGAGCAAAAGCAAAAGTGAAACATTTAAAAGGAAAACAAGCATTTTAGATAAAATAAAAAATTGGATTCAAGATATATTCAATATTTAACACTAAAATATTAAATTTAATATAATTTAAAATATATTTTCAACATAAACCAAAAATTGTATTATTGTATTAATATAAAAATAAAAGCAAAAAGTGGAACGTTCAAAAACAAACATTCTAGACAAAATAAAAAATTAAATACAACAAGGCTGCATCAAAAAATTGTATAAAAACTAATATTTACAAAATAAAAAATTAGGTTTAAAATATATCAAGTATTCAACGTTAGAGCGATAAGTTTACATAAAATCTATAATATAATAAATAAAAATTTCCATTAATTGGTCTATTCGCTTTAAATTTCGAATAGACTTTTAGTATATATTAATGTGAAAGTAAGAGGACGCTTTTATGGCTAAAATGCCTAATAGAAAAATGAAATTCAAATTAAATGTTGTAATACTTGGGTTTCTAACAATTTGTTTTTTTATACTGTCCATAAGAATAATATATATTGCTTGTTTTGCTAAAATTAATGGTGTAAAATATGGCGTAAAAGCTAGAAACAGGCAGATGTCTGCAGTAACAATACGGCCAAACAGGGGCACAATATACGATAGAAATATGGTGCCACTGGCTCAAAATGCTACCGTATGGACAGTGTCGGTGTCGCCGAACCAATTCAAATCTGAAGAGCAAAAAGAAAAGGTGGTGAGCCATCTTTGTGACATGCTTGAAGTTGAAAATAAAGAAAAAATTTTTAAAAGGTGCACCACCTCAAAACGCAAATATGAAATAGTTCAAAAAAATATAGAAAAATCTAAGCGCGACGAAGTTTTAGAATATATAAAAAAAAATAAACTAACTGGCGCAGTAAACACAGAAGAAGACACTAAAAGATATTACCCATTAGGCAGGCTAGCTTCCCATACAATAGGCTTTGTAGGCGCCGATAACCAGGGCTTAATAGGCTTAGAACTATTCTATAACAAAATATTATCGGGCACTCCTGGCAGAGTGGTGCGTGTTCAAGATGCCTTGGGTGGGCCTATGCCATACGACTATGAAAATAAAGAACCTGCTAAAGATGGAAACGGTATAGTTGTTTCGCTGGATTCTGTTGTGCAAAGAATATGTAGCAACGCTGTAATAGATTTACACAAATGGAATTTAGTTTCAGATAGGTGTGGCGTAATAATTATGAATGTTAAAAGCGGCGAAATTGTAGCCATGGCTCTACACCCAGAGTTTGATTTAAATGACCCATTCGTGTTGCCAGACACATTCAATTTCCCTGCCATAAAAGATAAACCAGAAAAAGAGGCACGCGAAATAAACTGGAGAAATAAGATTGTATCTGATACATATGAGCCTGGTTCTGTTTTTAAGGTGGTAACTGCGTCTGCTGCTTTGGAAGAAAAGGTTGCGTCTTTAAATTCTACATTTACCTGCAGTGGTGGAATAACGGTGGGAAACAGATTTATAAGATGCTGGAAAGGTGGCTTAGGGCATGGCCTTCAAAATTTTATTCAAATAATTGTTAACTCCTGCAACCCAGGTTTTGTGCAGCTTGGGCTTAAAATAGGTGCCGTACTATTCACAAAATATTTAGAACTTTTTGGCATAACCAAAAAAACAAATATAGACCTGCCAGGCGAAGCAAGCCCAATATATTACAAAGCAAAAGACCTTACACCGGTATCGCTAGCCTCAGAGTCTTTTGGCCAGTCTTTATCTATTACGCCTATTCAAATGCTGAACGCTTTTGCAGCTGTTGTTAATGGCGGATATTTACAAACTCCGCACCTTTTAAAACAGGTGTTAGACGCAAACGGCAACGTTATACGCACAAACATAAAAAAACCACGTCGTCAGGCGATATCTCGCGAAACTTCAGCTACAATGCGCAAAGCATTAATAGAAGTAGTTAAAGGGCCACACGGAACAGGCACAAACTCTAGCGTGCCCGGCTATTTAACAGGAGGAAAAACAGGAACAGGCCAAGATCTTTCATATAAACAAGCAACAGGCGAAGAAAAATATGTTAGCTCTTTTGCCAGCTTTCTTGTAGGAGATGACCCAGAATATGCTATGCTAGTATTTGCAGACGGCCCAGGCACATCACATTACTATGGAAGTGAAGTGGCAAGCCCAACAGCTTCTAAAATAACAAGTAAAGTGGCGCCATATTTTGGGTTTCCACAGAGCTACCCCGACAAAGAATTTTTGAAATATTTTGCTAAAGTGCCCCCCGTAGAAGGCATGTTATTAGATGACGCTAAATCTAAACTAGAAAAGGCAGGCCTTGAAAATATTAAATTTATAGGCAAAGGCGAAAGAGTTTTAACGCAGCTGCCAACTCCTAGCATAAACATAAATAAAAATTCTATAATTTATTGCTACACCGATATTGAAGATATAGAGAAAAACACAGTTAAAGTTCCAAATATATTGGGTTGCAACCAATCTCAAACAAAGGAAGCATTAAATAACTGCGGCATTAACATGATGGTGGAAAATATGGCAGTAAGGCCAAACAGCAAAGCCATAGCCATAGCTCAATCTCCTGAACCAGACTCAATGGTGGTGCGTGGATATCCTGTAGAAGTAACATTTCAAATGGATGATGGAACAGGGTGATTAATTTTTAAGCATATTCCTTTTATTTATTTTTAAATATAAAAATAAAATACAAAAGAGGTTTTTTATGGAGCTAAATAAACTTTTAGAAGGCATTGCTCATTTCAAAGAAAGCAATTTTAACCCCAATGTTACATTTTTAACATGTAATTCTAAAGAAGTAAAAGAGGGAAGCGTTTTTGCTGCTTTAAAAGGCGTTAATTTTGATGGGCATAATTTTGTAAAAAAAGCTTTAGAATGTGGCGCCTGCGCAGTTTTGGTGGAGAAAGATTTTAATATAAAAAACCAAATAATTGTTAGAAATTCTCATAAAGCTTATAGCAAAATGTGCGCCAATTTTTTGGATAACCCTGCAAAAAATTTAAAATTTATAGGCGTAACCGGCACAAATGGCAAAACAACAGTTACAAATATAATTAAAAATATACTTTCTAGGGAAGGGAAAAAGGTTGGGCTTATAGGCACAATACAAAATGAAATATGCTCTGAAGTAATACCCACAGAAAAAACAACACCAAACCCTATGGATTTTCAAATGCTAATAAAAAATATGCTAGATAAAAACTGTGAATATGTTGTTATGGAAGTTTCTTCACACGCGCTGGCTCAGCATAGAATAGCTGATACACAATTTGAAATAGCAATATTCACAAACCTATCACAAGACCATTTAGACTACCACAAAACAATGCAAAATTATTTTGACGCTAAAAAAATGTTGTTTGAGGTGGCTAAAAAAGGCATAGTTTTTATTGACGATGAATATGGTAAAAAGCTAATAAATAGCACTCCTTGTGAAATATATACCTTTAGTGTTAAAAACAACGAAGCAGATTTTTTAGCGCAAAACATTAAATTAACCTCTAATTACGTACAATATAACATAACTGGGGAAGATATTAACACAGAAATTATATTTAACACTCCAGGGCTTTTTTCTGTTTATAACTCTATGGCTGCTTTTATTTGCTGTAAAATGCTTGGCTTAAACGATGTGGAAATAGCAAAAAATATAAAGCATTGCGAACCTATAAAAGGCAGAAGCGAAGTTATAAAAACATATGAAGATTTTAATATAATTTGCGACTACGCACATTCACCAGACAGCCTTAAAAATATATTAGCCTCCATAAAAAGCTATAAAAAAGGCAGAATAATAACGCTGTTTGGATGTGGCGGCGATAGAGATAGAAAGAAAAGGCCAATAATGGGAGAAATAGCAGCTAAAAACTCCGATTTTTTAATAGTAACATCAGATAACCCGCGAACAGAGCCACCTATTAAAATAATAGAAGATATTTTAATAGGCGTAAGAAAAACAGATACACCATATGTGAAAATATTAAACCGTAAAAAAGCCATAGAATACGCTATAAAAAATGCCAAAAAAAATGATACAATACTGCTAGCAGGAAAAGGCCACGAAACATACCAAATAATAGGAACCACCAAAATAAAACTAGACGAAAGAGAAATTGTTTACAAAGCCTTAGCAGAACTAAAACAAGAAAAAAATCTTAAAAGAAATATACAAGAAGATATTAAAAATTACAAAATATAGCTATTTACAATAGTTTATATTATATCTTAATATTTCAAATAGCTTAAAAGGAGAATTACTTCTATGCATGAAATAGAACTACAAGATATAATTAACGCCACAAACGGCATAGCTAAAAACATAACAAAAAAAACAATAGATAAGGTTGTTATAAATGATAAAGAAGTAACTAAAGGTTGTGCATTCGTGGCAATAATTGGAGATAAATTTGATGGCCACCAATTTTTAGAGTCTGCTTTAAAAAAAGGCGCTAGCGTATTAATAACCAACCACGAAGTTAAAAATTTCCCGCAAATTATAGTTAAAAACACAAAACGAGCTCTTTTGCAAATAGCCACGCTAAATAGAAATATATATAAACACAAATTAATAGGCATAACCGGCAGCGTTGGGAAAACAACAACAAAAGAAATGCTAGCACAAATTTTAAGCTCTCTCATGCCAACATTAAAAACAATAGGAAATTTAAATAATGAAATAGGTGTACCTAAAACTCTTTTAAGCTTAAATAAAACGCATAAGGCTGCCGTTGTGGAGCTTGGTATGTCTCATTTAAATGAAATTGCTACGCTTTCAAAAGCATGCAAGCCAAGCGCAGCTATAATAACAAATATAGGAATATCTCATATAGAATATTTAAAAAGCAAAGAAAACATTTTAAGAGCAAAATTAGAAATATTACAAGGCATGCAAGAAGATTCGTATATTATTTTAAATGGAGACGATAGTTATTTAAATAATTTAAATATAAAACATTACAACACCGTATTATGTGGTATAGAAAATGAAAAAAATACATACACTGCTAAAAATATAGAAGAATTAAATTTTAAAACTGAGTTTAACCTATTTAAAAAAGGCCAATTTATAACTAAAATTACTATAAATGCACCGGGCAAACACAATGTTTTAAACTCACTTCTTGCAATTGCAGCGGCTATTGAAGTGTTTAACGCGCCTATAGATAATATATGCTCAGCTTTAAAAAATTTTGTTACGCCAAGCATGCGACAAAATATATTTAAAGTAAACGGAATCACCATTATATCAGACTGCTATAATGCAAGCCCAGATTCTATGAAAGCTGCAATAACTACGCTTAATAACACTAAATGCGCTGGCAGAAAAATTGCTGTGCTTGGAAATATGTTGGAGCTTGGAACAATGTCTGAAAAGGCGCATTTTAGGGTAGGCGAATTTGTTAAAAATAGTAATATAGACATATTATATTGCTACGGCAAATTAGCAGAAAATATATTATTAGGAGCAACACAAAGCCCTAGAAAAAGCCTTACCACCACACAATTTAGCGAAAAGGAAGAGCTAATTACACACTTAAAAAAAATATTAAAACCAAACGACATTATACTTTTTAAAGCAAGTTTGGGCGAAAATTTTAAATATATTGTTAACGCTGTTTTTAACTGCTTTTAAATTTAATTTATTTATTATTAAAAAATAGTAAAATAAAGTTCTTTAATGTGTTAAAATAACATATTATAATATTAAAGTATTTTTAATGCTAACATATAAATCTATAAAAATTTTAAATTAAACAATTAAAAACATATTAAAACGAAAGGACATATTAATTTTGAAAGTTAATGGTACTTTAGGGGTTGTGGCCATAGCAAGCTCATTTATATTCACATATTTATTAGGATTTTTAGTGCTGCCCATACTTAAAAAGCTAAAAGCAGGCCAAACAACTAAAGACATAGGCCCTGTATGGCACAAACCCAAAACTGGCACCCCAACTATGGGCGGTATATTTTTGATATTAGGGGTTTGCATGGCTATTATGGCTTCCCTATTTTTAATGCATACTTTAAAAGGCGCTTTAAATTTAAATTTTTTAGCCTTAAAAAAAGCAGATATGGTGCGCCTTTATGCTGGGCTATTTTGCGCATTAGGGCTTGGCGTTATAGGGTTTATGGACGACTATATAAAAATAATTCATAAACATAATAAAGGGCTTTCTGCACTACAAAAAACAACATTTCAGCTAACAGTTATTATATCTTACTTTTTAACGCTATTTTTAAACGGATGTATAAGTGAAGTGGTATCTATTCCGTTAATTGGCCAGGTTAACTTTGGGTTTTATTATTATATAATATCGGTTCTTGGCATGTATGGCATTGTTAACGCTGTAAATTTAACAGATGGCTTAGACGGGCTTGTAAGCTCCGTTACAGCCATTTACGCTATGATATTTATAATAATTACAAATTTATTAAGCAGCATTGGCATGAACATATTAGCATGCTCATTATTTGGCAGCTGCTTAGGGTTTTTAATATGGAACTTCTACCCCGCCAAAGTTTTTATGGGCGACACCGGCTCGATGTTTTTAGGTGGCCTTGTGGCGTCTTTAGGGTTTGGCTTAAACGAACCGGTTTTAATATTAATAGTAGGCGTAATATATGTGGTTGAAGCTATGTCTGTGGTTATACAGGTAGTATATTTTAAACTAACTGGTGGAAAAAGGATATTTAAAATGAGCCCTATCCATCATCACTTTGAAATGAGTGGGTATAGCGAAATTAAAATAATGATTTTATTCTGCATAATAACAACAATTTTTGGATATTTAGGAATTATTATTATTAAAAGTATAATATAAAGCTCGTTAATGGAGGGGATATATGAACAACGTTAAAACTAATCCAAACATAAAAAACGTAGATTCTATATTTGTAATATTAATATTTACGTTAATGTCTTTTGGCCTTGTTATGCTGTTTTCTGCTAGCTTTGCTGAAGCATTCTATAAGCACGGCAAAAGCTTACACTTTATTTCCAGGCAGGCTGTGCGTGCTGCTATAGGGGTGGCTGGCATGTGTATAATATCTCGAATACACTATAGCTTCTACAAAAAAGCAGCAAAAGCAATGTTTGTATTTACGCTAATATTGCTAGTAGCTGTTTTATTCACAAAAGGCGATAAGAATGGCATAAAAAGGTGGATTGATTTCCCGGTTATAGGGCAGTTTCAGCCGTCTGAAGGAGTTAAATTTGCTATTATAGCCCTATTTTCAAAAATGATAACCAGCTTAGGGCAAGCAAAGATGCGCACATTTAGGTATGGTATTTTAAGGTTTGTGTTAATATTAGCGTTAATAGTTGGGCTTATGCGTATGCAACCACATCTTTCTGGTATAGTGTTAATTTGTTCTATTGCTGGCATATTAATGTTTATGGGCGGCACAGATGTGCGCTGGTTTGTGGCACTATTTATTTTGGCAGGCGTAGGATTAATAGTTACTCTTGCGTTTAGCGGAAGCTACATGGGAGGCCGAGCATATTACTGGCTACACCCATTTTCCGACCCATTAAACAAAACAATGCAAACCGACCAAAGCCTACTAGCTATAGGCTCCGGTGGCATATTTGGGCTGGGGCTTGGTTTATCTCGGCAAAAATTTATGTATCTGCCAGAAGTTCAAAATGACTTTATTTTTTCAATAGTATGCGAAGAGCTAGGAGCAGTTGGCGGCATATTTGTTATTATATTGTTTTTGCTATTTTGCTACAAAGGCTTTGAAATAGCATCTAAAGCGCCAGACAAATTTAGCTGCCTTATGTGCGCCGGAATTATTGGGCAATTTGGGGTTCAGGCTATGTTTAACATTGCTGTTGTAACTGCTACTGTTCCAAACACTGGAATATCGTTACCATTTTTTAGCTATGGCGGCACTGCGCTTGTAATACAGCTTTGGGAAATGGGCATTGTTTTAAACATATCGCGATATGCTGGCACGCAAAAGCTAATTCGCATGAGTAAAACAAACAAACTGCAAAGTAAACACGCAACACAAACTTAAAATATTTATGTTTAAATATAGTTTAAATTTGTTGTAAAATGTAATATAATGCAACTAGTAAACTAAACTATAGCTTTCTTTATGAAGGAGGGCATATAATTAACCTTTTATGAAAATACTTTTTGTTGCCGGTGGCACTGCAGGCCACATAAACCCTGCTCTTGCAATAGCAGAATATTTTAAAGATAACCTAAAAGATGTGGAAATAGAGTTTGCTGGCACTCCAACTGGCATGGAATCAAAACTTGTAACAAAAGCAGGCTATAAATTTAACCCTGTAAAGATATGTGGATTTAAACGAAAAATATCTTTTAAAAATATTTTGAGAAACGCTAATGCTTTATATTTATTTTTTAAGTCTAATTTTAGGTCGCGCGAGATACTTAAAAAATTTAAGCCCAACGTAGTAATAGGCACTGGAGGTTACGCTTCAGCGTCTATATTACTGCAAGCGCACAAAATGGGCATTAAAACTGCAATACACGAACAAAACGCATACCCAGGCATAACAAACCGGTTTTTAGCTAAAAAAGCAGACATAGTTTTTCTTGCTGTGGAAGAAGCTAAAAAAAAACTGCCCCCTTGCAACGCTATTGTTGTGGGCAACCCAATACGCAAAAGCGTTCTTAATAAAACAAAAAAGCAGGCACGCGCTATATTAAATATGGATGACGAATTTTGCATACTTTCTTTTGGTGGCAGCCTTGGCGCGGTTAAAATTAACGAAATAGCTGCAGATTTAATAGCTTGGCACAACAAATTCAAAAAGATAAACCACATACACGGAATGGGCAGGCTTGGCGCGCAATGTTTCCCTAAAATGTTGGCTGATAGAAATGTGGTGGCGTCTAAAAACCCGAAGCTATATATACGAAATTATATATATAATATGGACACATGCCTCGCAGCAGCAGACCTTGTTATATGCAGGTCTGGCGCGCTAACTTTAGCTGAGCTTCAAGCTACAGCCAAACCTTCAATATTAATACCGTCCCCTAACGTTGCAGAAAACCACCAATATTATAACGCAAAGGTGTTGGAAAACAATGGAGCAGCTGTTGTTATAGAAGAAAGAAACTATAATAAAGATTTTTTAATAAAGGTGGTTAAATCATTCTATGAAGACAAAAATAAACTCTTAACCTACAGCCAAAATGCCGCTAAGTTAGCTGTGTTAAACACAACAAAGCTAGTGTTTAACGCTACAATGAACCTATTCAAAACATAGCGTTCTCACCTTAAAAAAATAGCTCGCATAGAATAAGCTATAATATATCGTTTAGCTTATTGGAGGTGGGCTAGTTGAAAAAACTAGTTATTTATGGAGAAAAAAAATTACAGGGAGAACAAATAGTGCAAGGTTCAAAAAACGCTTGCCTGCCAATAATTGTAGCAACCATTTTAACTAAAGGTGAAAATGTTTTGTATAGATGCCCACATCTTAACGATACTATAAGTGCATGTAAAATTTTAACAATGCTTGGTTGCTCCACTAAAATAAACACAGATTGCCTTATAATAAACACCAAAAATATGTATGGCAATGAAATATCTAAATATTTAATGAATAAAATGCGTTCATCTATAATATTTTTAGGCGCTATGCTGGCTCGTTGTGGCGAAGCTGTGGTATACTACCCTGGAGGCTGCAATATTGGAAGCAGGCCTATAGATTTTCATATTAAGGCGTTAAAAAAAATGGGCGTACACATTAAAAAAAATGGCGAAAAACTGTATTGTAAGCTCAAAAACAGTAAAATTAAAGGTGCTAAAATACAACTTCCATTCCCTAGCGTTGGCGCCACTGAAAATGTTATATTAGCTGCGGCAACTGCAACCGGCACAACAACAATAGAAAACGCTGCTATAGAGCCAGAAATAGAAGATTTGTGCGCATATTTAAACAGGTGTGGCGCTAAAATTAAAATTTTAAAAAATAATTTAAACATTATAACAATTGAAGGCGTAGAAAAATTAAATTCGTGCGAGTATACCATTATGCCAGACAGAATAGTAGCTGCAACTATATTCTCTGCTGTTGCTGCTACTGCAGGCGAAGTGCTTTTAAAATCTGTGGACGAAAAACATCTTACTCATATTTTAAATATATTAAACCAAATGGGTTGCAAAATTAAAAAATATAATAAAAATAATATATACTTAAAATCTAACGAACACTTAAAAGCTGTAGACCATATAAGAACATTGCCACACCCAGGCTTCCCCACAGACCTGCAACCAATAGTTATGGCTCTTTCTTGCATAGCAAATGGCACAACAGTTTTTATAGAAACAATATTTGAAAACCGGTTCCGGCATGTGCCTGAGCTCAAAAAGTTTGGCGCTATTATAGAAGTAAAAGATAAAATAGCTGTAACAAAAGGCACTCCGAGCCTAACAGCTGCAAATGTATATGCCACCGATTTGCGTGGCGGGGCAGCGTTAATAGTGGCTGCTTTAAAAGCTAAAGGGATATCTAAAATTTATAACCTGCAATATATTGACAGGGGTTATGAAAATGTAGAAGGTCAGTTTTTTAAACTTGGTGCAGATATTTTTAGAAAATAATAATTTTATGTTTGAGGAAAGTATTAAGGACGTGTAAAATAAATAAAG
>CAMKFY010000005.1 GCA_946411985.1 uncultured Clostridiaceae bacterium | reverse complement strand
GTTTTCAATATCTAAACACATTTTAGCCTCTTTAAAAGAATTTGCTATATCTCTAAAGTTGCGTGCTACGGAGCCTATCCCAACATTTATTTTTAAAGAAAATTCGCTAGCCATTTTATTAACAATTTGGTTAGCAAAAACTAAAATTTTTTTGTTACTAAAATTTTCTTTAATGTTTTTTATAAGAACAACGCTATTAACATCAACCTGGAAAATAAAACCCTCCTCATCTTTATTTAATACTTCTTCTAAAGGCTTTGTATTTATTAACTTTGCGTTTTCTAAAAATCTTACTAAAAAAACTAGTCTGTTAACATCCAAATTTATATTTAAAGCTTTGGCTTTAATATCTATGTCACTTGCGCACACATTTTCAAGAAGAACCTTTTTAACAAAAAACTCCTTCTCGTAATAACCATCTAGTTTTTTATGCATATTTGAAAGCACTATATTCATCATTTTCATATAGCTTTCATTTTCTTCTTCTGCCCCCTCAATGAATATATAATATGTTTCCCCTTTTGCAATTTTAACAGGCATACAAGAATAGGCATTAAATGTGAAGATATTTAGGTGATTACTTTTAAATTCTTTATGTACAATATCTTGCAAAAATTCAATTTTTTTTGGGTCACTAAAAGCTACCACATTATTTTTATTGTCTACAACACCAACATGTTTTTTAATTGCTCTATATATTTCACAGACAAATTTTTGTAAAAATTCGTTATACATCTAAAAATCTCCTCTTTGATTTTTTTTAAAAGACAGTTAAAATGTATAAAGACAAGATAAGTTTTAAGAGTGGTAAAAATGTAGCTACTTTATATAGAACGCTAAAATTGTAACATTTTTATTACATGTTGTCAATATTTTTTAACTTTTAATAATAAATGGGGGTTGTTTTTGTAATAAATATATAACATTGCGTTTAAATTTTGTAACTTTTAAAATTTAAGTATCATTTTTATTGTTTGTACATATGTTGTTTTGAGGGAGTTGATTAATTATGGTATCTTTGGTTGTTAAATTAAATAAAATATTAACATTTTTGGTGTTAACTATAGCATTTTTGGCACTATTTCTCTTAGTAATTTTTAAAATTAAATCTAAAGATAACTTATCACCAGAAAACTATTTAAAATCTTTAGGTTATGAAATAGAGCTAATAGATGAAAAGCAGGTGAATATACCGAAAAAGTTTGGAGAAGGTTTGAAAGAATATAATGAGCTCCAACTGCAGCAAGGTTTTGACCTTAAAAAATATTCTGGCAAAGATTGCATTCAAAAGCAGTATTATGTAACATCTAAAAAGGTTCGCCCAGAAAAATATGTGGCAAATGTTATAGTTTATAAAAACAAAGTAATAGCTGGAGATTTGCATTCTAAATATTACGATAAAAAACAGCAAAAGCCGTTAAAACTAACAAGTATAAAATAACAGAATTTAAAAATACATAATTTATTATTTTGAAATACAAACCTACAAACTTAAAAATATACAAAAATCTGTTGTATATCTTTTATGGCTGTTATTGCTGCATGTTTTGTAGAATTTATAATTAAAATGGTTTTAAATTAAATAGATTATAAACTATGTTAATTTATGCTCGGTATTTGTATATTAACGTCTACCTCTTCGTTGTAATTTATATTTGAAAATGCAAAACCAAAAATATGCAAAAAATCTGTTGTATATCCTTTTATATCTGCATATTTTTCTACATTGCTAGAGTTTATGTTATTAAAAGCTAGTTCTACCTTTTGCTGTATGTTTGGGAGCATTTCAAAATCATCTAGCCTTATTTTTCCTTCTGCGTCTAGTTCTACCGGTGTTCTTAGTTTTTCGTTAAATAGTCTATACATCTGATTTATTGTTTCTTCATGTAAATTTTCTTCCTTCATTATTTTGTATAATATGGAAATATATAGAGGCACAACAGGTATAGCACTGCTAGATTGAGTTACCAAAGCTTTATTAACAGATATATATGCGTTTATGTTACTAAATTTTTTATTTAAAGTGTTGGTGGTTTCTAAAAGATGTTGTTTTGCTTTGCCTATTGTGCCATTTTTATATATTTCATGCGTAAGCTCTGGCCCTTCATATGAAAAAGAAATTATATTTGCGTTATTAGATAATATTTTTTCATTTTTTAGGAATTCTACCCAATCTTTTAAATTTTCTCCACCCATAACTTTTACTGTGTTTTCTATTTCTTCTTTTGTGGCTACAGGAATTTTTATATTAAAAATTTCTTTTTTTTCCATATTTATTGTTTTGTTTTCATATGGTTTTCCTATTGTTTTAAGTACGGAATATATAACGCTTTTATTTGGCATTGTTCTTCTTGGAGCGGCTAAGCTATAAATAATTAAATCTATTTTTCCTAGGTCTTTTTTTATTATATTTGCTGTTTCCTGCATTGTATCTTTTGAGAAAGCATCGGCATTTATTGTTTTTGCATATAAGTTTTCTTTTTGAGCAAATTTTTCAAAAGCAGCAGTGTTATACCACCCTGCAGTGGCTGTTCTATTTTTTCTGGCAGGCTTTTCAAATATTATGCCCAGAGTGTTATATCCTTTTAAAAATGCAGCCACTATTCTGCTAGATAGGCCATATCCTGCTGAAGCGCCTATTATTAAGGCGCTTAAACCTCCTTTTTTTACATCTTTTAATTCACTTTTACTTTTTAGTTTTATGTATTCTATCTGCCTTTTAACATTTTCAAAACATCCAATTGGGTGTGCTGTTGTGCATATAAACCCTCTTATATTTGGTTTTACTATCATAACTCTATACTCCTTTTTAAAAATTTATTAAATATTTTAATTCCTTTATTTTACACTAATATTTAAACTTGTTAAATAAAAATTTGCATTTTAATTATATTTAACATCTTTAATGTTTGTTAGCAGATTTTGTTAATGTAATAACTTTGAAAAATATATTGTTTTTAATTAGTTAGTTTATATTTTGTTTTAAACGTTTAATGTAACTTTTAAGCTATTTAACACATATAATTAATTTATTAATGCTATTGTGAAAAGTGGTGTTGTTTTGTTATTCGATTTTTTTATAGTTGGCGGAGATAAAAGATTGGTTTATATGGCAAAATTTTTACTAGATAAAAACTATAAAGTTTTAACGTATGGCTTAGAATTTAATACAACAAATATAAAAATAAAAAAAACAGATTCACTTAAATATGGCATAAAAAATTCAAAAAATATAATATGCCCAATACCATTTACTAAAGATTATATATTTTTGCAGTGCAGTAGTAAAAAAATATACATTAGGCAGTTGCTAATGCATATTTCTAGTTATAATAATTTGTTTGGCGGTTTAATTCCAAGCAACGTTTTAGAATTTGCAAAGAATAATAATATTTTTGTTTACGACTATATGAAAAACGAAAAATTTTTAGTTTACAATTCAATTTATACGGCTGAAGTGGCTGTGGCTCAAGCAATTTTGCAAAACCCTGTTAGCATGCATTTTAGCAGGTGTTTGGTTTTGGGCTTTGGAAACTGTGGAAAATTAATTTGTAACAAACTAAAAAACCTTTGCTTAGACGTTTTTGTTTGCACAGATGATAAATTTCAAAGAGCTTGGGCTAATGCATATGGATATAGTTCATTCGGGCTTGATTCTTTAATGCTAAATGTTAAAAATTTTAATTATATATTTAATACAATTCCAAAGCGCATATTTTATGGCAAAATTTTAAGAAATTTTAGTAGAGATGCATTTATATTAGACATAACAAAAGAAGGAGCAGATTGGCAACAATGCAAAGAAAATAACATAAGAATTAAATATATTCCAAATATCCCTGGAAGATATAAAGCAATTTCAACTGCAAAAACTTTAACCGAAACAACGTTAAAGGTTTTAAGCAAAATAAAAGAGCAAGAAGTAAGCTAATTAATTATATATTTATGGCAAAATTTTAAGAAATTTTAGTAGAGATGCATTTATATTAAACATAATAAAAGAAGGAGCAGATTGGCAACAATGCAAAGAAAATAACATAAGAATTAAATATATTCCAAATATCCCTGGAAGATATAAAGCAATTTCAACTGCAAAAATTTTAACCGAAATAATATTAAAGGTTATAAAAGAGCAAAGGAGGAGAAATATGCTTTTAAAGGGTATTAAAATAGGAATTGCTCATACTGGTTCGTTTTGCACAATTAATAACGTGTTTAAAGAAATGGAAAAATTGGTGAAAAATGGCGCATATTTGCAGTCTATATTTTCCTTTAACGCTCAAAATTTTAGCGGCAGGTTTGGTGAATCTAGTTATTTTATAAAAAGAGCGGAACAAATAACGAAAAATAAAGCTCTGCTCACAATTGAAGACACAGAACCAATAGGCAAGAAAAAGCATTTTGATATTTTGGTTATATTGCCGTGCACTGGCAACACTTTAGCAAAGCTTGCAAATGCAATAACAGATACCCCTGTTTTGATGGCTGCAAAAGCTCATTTAAGAAACCAAAATCCACTTTTAATATCTATTGCAACAAACGATGCGTTAGGTATGAATA
Organism: uncultured Clostridiaceae bacterium; assembly: GCA_946411985.1. Classification (GTDB taxonomy): domain Bacteria; phylum Bacillota; class Clostridia; order Oscillospirales; family Ruminococcaceae; genus RUG12519. The sequence continues at coordinate 22,135 of CAMKFY010000005.1, read as the reverse complement.
TGAAAAATATAGGTTTGCTTTTAAATACAAAAAATATATACTTCATACCTTTCGGACAGGATGATTATAAAAATAAACCAAATTCTATGATGTCTAACATTTCTCTTTTAATTCCGTCTATAGAGGCTGCATTAATGGGAAGGCAAATTCAACCGGTTATAATATAAATTTTATATTAAAATTAACTGTTATATTAACGTTATTAAAATGTATGTATAGATTATGTTTCATATGAATAAATTTTAGATATTTTAAATATAAAATTTTAATAACTTGAGGTGTATGTATTTTGTGTGGAATTGCAGGTTTTTTTAAAATTGGTTTAAATGGTTTTAAATGTAAATATAAATGTATAGACACCTTAAATAAAATGAACATTGCTCAAAAACATAGAGGCCCAGACGGAAGCGGAATATTTTTCTCTAATTGTTGTGGGCTATCTCATGTGCGTTTGGCAATAAGAGATATTGAAAATGGCAGTCAGCCTATTACGAGAAGCATTGGCAACAAGAAATACACAATAGTATATAGTGGAGAAATATATAACATAAATGAATTAAAAGAAGAAATATTAAGTTTTCAAAATATATATTTTGAAACAAAATCTGATACTGAAGTTATTTTAATTGGGCATCTATTGTTTGGCGAAAGCTTCGTTAAAAAAATAAACGGAATATTTGCATATGCTATTTTTGATGAAACAGAACAAAAGCTGTTTTTATATAGAGATAGGGTTGGCGTAAAGCCGCTTTTTTATACAATGAGTGAAGATGTTATAATATTTGCTTCTGAAATAAAAGCTATATTTGAATATGAAGGAGTTCAAAAAAAAGTAGATATATTTGGTTTATGCGAAATATTTGGTTTGGGCCCTGCTAAAACTTCTGGGAAAGCAATATTTAAAGATGTTTTTGAAGTGTTGCCTGGTCACTATATTTTGGTGGGCAAAAGGGGCATGCAGCAAACTAAATATTGGGGCTTAAAAAGCAGATATCATTTAGATTCTTTTAAGGAAACTGTAAGCAAAACTAAATATTTGGTGTGTGATGCAATTAAAAGGCAGCTTGCGGCTGATGTGCCGGTTTGCACATTTTTATCTGGTGGAATAGATAGTAGCATAGTTACTGCTATAGCGGCTTTGGAGCTTAAAAAAAATGGCGAGGTGTTAAATACATTTTCATTTGACTATGTAGATAATAACAAATATTTTAAATCACATAATTTTCAGCCATCTCAAGATAGGCCATGGGTGGAAAAGGTGGTATCTTTTATTAAAACAAATAACACCTATCTTGAATGCAATATAAATAATCTTTTATATAATATTTTCAGAGCAGTAGACGCGAGAGATTTGCCATGCATGGCAGATGTAGAATCTTCTTTGTTATATTTTTGTTCTAAAGTGGCCTTAAAAAATAAAGTTGCGTTAACTGGCGAGTGTGCAGATGAAATTTTTGGTGGCTACCCTTGGTTTTATAAAGAGTATATGTTTAAAGCAAACACATTTCCGTGGTCTTTAAATATTAATAGCAGAAAGTTGCTTTTAAAAAACAGCTTTTTGAAAAGCTTGCCGTTAGATGAATATGTTAAATATTCTTACGAAAGCACAGTGAACAAAACGCCAAGGCTATACGGAGAAAATAAAAAAGAGCGCAGAAGAAGGGAAGTTTGTTTTTTAAATTTAAAATGGTTTATGCAAAATCTTTTAGATAGAATGGATAGAACCAGTATGTATAGTGGGTTAGAAGCTAGAGTGCCTTTTGCAGACCATAGAATTATAGAATATATTTGGAATGTGCCATGGAATATTAAATGCCCCAAAGGCGTTGTGAAAGGGCTTTTAAGGGAAGCTTTTAAAGGTTGCCTTCCAAATGATGTTCTTCAAAGGCAAAAAAGCCCATACCCCAAAACATATAACCCAGCATATGAAAAAGCTTTAAAAGAGGTTATGCTTCAGGTTATTAATGATTGCAATTCGCCTATATTAAATTTTGTTAGCAAGAAAAAAATGGAAGAATTTTTAAAAACTCCTCAAAAATATAATATCCCGTGGTATGGCCAGTTAATGGCAGGGCCGCAAATGTTGGCTTATATGCTGCAGGTTAACTATTGGTTTTTAAAATATAACGTTAGCATATGTTAAAAAATATTTAAAGTTGCTTTAAAATATTTATTATAAATATTGCAAAAAGTTTAAAATGTGGTATAGTGTGGGTGGCATAGGTTTTATTTTTATGTTATGGTGAATATTTTGAGGATTTGGTTATGAATTGGGTTAGTTTTCCCGGCATAGGGATAGGCAAAATTTTTTTGCGGGACTACGCATTTGAGATTTTTGGCCTTAAAATTAAATGGTATTCTATAATATTGGCTTTTGCAATAGCTATTAGCATTTGTTGTGCTCTTTTTTTAGCTAATAAGATGGCTCTTAAAAAGGAACATTTATTAGATATAATAATTGTTGGGTTAATATTTGCTATAATAGGGCTTAGGTTTTATTATGTGGTTTTTAATTGGGATTATTTTTCTAAAAATATACTGGAAATATTTAATTTTAGAGCTGGTGGGCTTGCTATATATGGTGGCATAATATTTTCTGTGTTGGCGGCATACGTATATTGCAAGATAAAAAAAATATATTTTTGGACAGTTTTAGATATTACCGGCGTTTGCTTTTTGCTAGGGCAGGGAATAGGCAGATGGGGCAATTTTGTTAATATAGAAGCTTATGGTGTTAAAACAAGTTTACCGTGGGGTATGACTTCTAATAAAATACCTTATTCTATTCAACCTGTGCACCCAACGTTTTTTTATGAGTCTGTTTGGTGTTTGTTGGGGTTTGTTTTGCTTAATTTTTTTATAAAATTTTTCATAAAATATAAAAAATTTGATGGGCAAATTTTTCTCATGTATATTTCTTGGTATAGCTTTGAGCGTTTTTTTGTGGAAGGAATAAGAGCAGATAGTTTGTGGCTTGTTAAAGATTTTTTGCGAGTTTCGCAGGTGTTGTCTTTTATATTGTTTTTTGCATCAATATTTGGCATTTTATATTTTGGCTTTTTGCAAAAAAAGAGGCGAGCTAATAGTGCAAAAGATATATAAGCATTTATATATCTTTTGAAAATTTTAAAGAGCTTTGCGTTAATGTTTTTAAAATACATATGAAACTTTGAAATTTAGGAGGTTATAGTTTGGGTGTTGTAATAGACGGCAGAAATATAGCAAATTCTTTAAAAAATGCTGTTAAAAAAGAGGTAGGTTTTTTAAAGTTGCAGGGGGCTAATGTTTGCCTTGCTGTGGTTCTTGTAGGGAAAAACCCTGCATCGCTAGTTTATGTTAAAAATAAAAAGAAGTGTTGTGAAGAATTGGGCATTTGTTCTAAAGAGGTGTTTTTAAAAGAAGATGTTTCGCAAAATGAATTAATGGAAGTTATAGAAAAATTAAATAAAGACGGTAGCGTGAATGGCATATTAGTGCAGCTGCCGTTGCCTGCCCATTTAGATGAATATGAGGTTATAAATGCTATAAACCCTAAAAAAGATGTGGATTGTTTTAATAGTTTAAATGTTGGTAAATTGTTTACAGGCAGTAGCGTTTTTGAGCCATGCACTCCAGCTGGAATAGTAGATTTAATAAAATTAACAGGAATTGAAATAGCAGGTAAGCATTGTGTTATATTAGGTAGGAGCAATATTGTTGGCAAGCCTCTTGCTATTATTATGTTGCAGCAAAATGCCACGGTTACGGTGTGCCATTCTAAAACCTTTAATTTAAAAGAACATACTAAAAATGCAGATATTTTGGTTGCTGCTGTTGGGGTGGCTAATTTTGTAGGAGAAGATATGGTAAAAGAAGGCGCTGTTGTTATAGACGTTGGCATTAACAGGCTTTCAAATGGAAAGTTATGTGGTGATGTTAATTTTTCTGAGGTTAAAAGAAAGGCCAGTTTTATAACTCCAGTGCCGGGTGGGGTAGGCCCTGTTACTATAGCGAAGCTTATGGAGAACACGTTAAAGTCTTATAAATTGCAGAATTAGTTTTGATTTTGTATTGTTATTGCAGTATAACAAAATTTTATACATAAAATTTATTTTCGAAAAAATTTGTAGTAAAATCTTGCAAAAAATAAATATGTGGTAGAATGAGTCTAGGTTTTTAAAACTGTTATATATTTACAGATATTTCTAATACTAATTATTTAGTTTTTTTTTATTTTTTTTGACAATAATTAAATTATATGTTACTATACTAATGTTAAGATTTTGTTTTATAATATTTGAATATGTTTGAAAGGATATAGTTAAAATGTATGCAGTTATAGATATGGGTGGTAAGCAATATAGAGTTGAGAAGGGGGACGTTATATTTGTTGAAAGGTTGAGAGCTGAAGAGAATAGCAGTTTTTCTTTTAATAATGTTGTAGCTTTGGTGGATGGGAGTAAGTCTGTTTTTGGTGCTCCTTTTGTAAAAGGTGCTAGTGTTTCTTGCAACGTTTTGAAGAATGGAAAAGGAAAGAAAATAAGAGTGTTTAAATATAAGCCTAAGAAAAATTATAGTAGGCGTCAGGGGCATAGGCGGTTTTATTCTAAAGTGGAAATAGTTGAAATAAAAACTGCGTAATTTATGGTAGATGTTAGTTTTTATTATGGAAGAGATGGATTTTGTTATGGTTTTTTAATGCAGGGGCATGCTGGTTTTGGTGAACATGGTTATGATATTGTTTGCGCTGGAGTGAGCTCTGCCGCGCAGATGTGTTGTAATGGCATAACAGATGTGTTGGGCGTAGATGTTGAGATTTGTTGCGAGGATGGCATGCTTTTTTTGAAGACTGGTAGCAAAGATGGCAGTGTGCAAGCTTTTTTGGAAGCATTAAGGCTTCATATAGGTTTGTTGCGGGAGAAGTATAAAGAGAATATAAATTTAAAAATTGTGGAGGAATAGGTTATGTTATTTTTAGGGTTGCAGTTTTTTGCTCACAAAAAAGGTGTTGGTTCTACAAAGAATGGTAGAGATTCTGAGTCTAAGCGGCTTGGTGTTAAGAGAGCTGATGGGCAGTTTGTGCTTGCTGGGAATATTTTAGTGCGGCAGCGGGGCACTCGTATACACCCTGGCAATTCGGTGGGCATTGGCTCAGACGACACTTTGTATGCTAAAATAAGTGGCAAGGTAAAGTTTGAGCGATTTGGAAAATATAGGAAAAAGGTTAGTGTTTATGCTGTATAGTTTTTGAGGTTTTTTATGTTTGTTGACGTAGCAGATATATATATAAAGGCTGGAGACGGCGGAGATGGTGCAATATCTTTTCGCAGGGAGAGGTGTGTGCCGAACGGTGGGCCAAATGGCGGAGATGGTGGTTGTGGTGGCAGTGTTTTGTTTTTGGCAGATAGGAGTTTAAATACACTGTCTAATTTTAGATATAAAAAGGTGTTTAAGGCTAAAAATGGAGAAAATGGTGGCAAGAATAATTGCAGTGGAAAAAATGGTGAAGATCTTTTAATAAAGGTTCCGATGGGCACTTTAGTTAAAAATAGAGACAATGGTTTGGTTATGGCTGATTTAAACTCGAATGAAGCCGTTGTTTTGGCAAGGGGTGGCCGTGGCGGATGGGGTAATTGTCGTTTTGCAAACTCTGTGCGTCAGGCTCCGCGTTTTTCTAAGCCTGGTTTGCTTGGTGAGGAGTATAATATTTCTTTAGAGCTAAGGCTTTTGGCAGATGTTGGGCTTGTTGGCTTGCCAAATGTTGGGAAGTCTACCTTGCTTTCGTGTATTTCTGCAGCTAGGCCTAAAATTGGAAATTATTGTTTTACAACGCTTGTTCCTTCTTTAGGAGTGGTAGAAGTTGGGGGTGGCGAATCTTTTGTTGCAGCCGATATACCAGGTTTAATAGAAGGCGCTAGTTGCGGAAAAGGTTTGGGTTATAAATTTTTAAGGCATGTGCAGCGTTGTAGGGTGCTGCTACATGTTGTAGACGTTTCACGCTTTAAGTGTTATAACCCAGTCGAAGATATTATCGTTATTAACGAGGAATTGAGAAGGTTTGGTAACGGGGTTAGCAATAAGAAGCAAATTTTAGTGGCAAACAAAGTAGATGTTGCGTCAAAAGAAAATGTTAATTTTGTTAGGCAGTATGCGCAGAATAATGGTATACCGTTTTTTGAGGTGTCGTGTGCTACAAGGAGTGGTTTGGGTGGCTTGGTTTGCGCTGCAAATGCTCTTTTGAAGAGTTTGCCACTTGCTGTTTTTGAAGATGTTGGTTCTTTGGTTGAATCGGATGAGTTAAAAGCTAAAGATGCTGTTGGTTTTAACATAAAAAAAGACGGTGATGTATTTGTTGTGGAAGCATTGTGGTTGGAGCGGATTGTTAAAAATATGTATTTGGAAGATTTAGAAAATTTAAGATATCTGCACAAGGTGTTAAAAAATAGTGGCATAGACAGAAAGCTAAAGGAGATGGGCGTAAGCGTTGGAGATACGGTGAGCTTAGCGGGTTATTATTTTGAGTATGAACAATAAATAGGTAAAACAAAAGGCCTACCCAATATTTAAATAAGGGTAGGCTCTTAAAATATTTAGAATATATAAAATAGCAAGATATTTAAAGCATTTGTTTTATTTTTTTGTCTGACGAGCGTTTTGGGTGTTTTTGTTGTCTTGCTTCTTTATATTTTCATCCTGCTTTTTTGCATTATCATTTCTGTTATCATCTCTCATCATATCTTTTCACTCCGTTCTTTTAATATATAATAATTTAAAATGCATAGAGCCACAAAAAGGCACTATTGCAGTTGAAAACTTTTTATTTAAATTTTAACTAAATTTAAAAGCAAGTTTTGAACTGCAATTTTATTATTTGCATTTTCGTTTTAAATATTCAAAATGTTAGTGGCAATTTTTTCTTTTTATTTTTGTAGCACTACACTTAATGATAATTATGTTTAAAATTTTTAATTTAATATATTGATTAAAGTAATAAAAAATGTTAGAATTAGCACAGTGATTAGTTTTTTAAAAAAAATATTTAAATTTTTATACGTTATGGTATTAATGGTTTAATTAATTTAAAGGGGAATAATTTTATGTCTGGGCATTCTAAATGGAGCACAATAAAACGGAAAAAGGAAAAGGTTGATAGTGCTCGTGCAAAGGTTTTCACTAAAATAGGTAAAGAGATTTCTGTGGCTGTTAAAATGGGTGGCGCAGATTTAAACAAAAATAGCAGGTTAAGAGATGTTGTGTTAAAGGCTAAGGCTAACAATGTGCCAAACAGCAATATAGACAGAATAATTAAAAAGGCTGCGGGTGAAGGCTCTAAAAGTAATTATGAAAACATAACATATGAAGGTTATGGCCCAGAAGGAGTGGCTATAATAGTTAAAGCGTTAACCGACTCTAAAAATAGAACGGCTGCTAATGTGCGTCATTATTTTGATAAGTTTGGCGGAAATTTAGGCTCCACAGGTTGCGTTAGTTTTTTATTTAAGAAAAAGGGGGTTATACATGTGCAGTTAGAAAAGTCTCAGCAGGAAGATTTTATGGAATTTTGCTTTAATTGTTCTGCGTTAGATTTTAAAATTTCAGATGATGATGTTGCTTCTGCTATTGTGGCTCCTGAAGATTTTTATGATTTTTTAAATAAATTAGAGTCTAAAGGTTATTCTGTTTTGTCTGCTTCTGTGGAAGAGGTGCCAGATATTTTTGTGGAAGTTAAAGATTCAACAAATAAGGAGCGTTTGCAAAACTTAATTGACAGTTTTGAAGAAGATGATGATGTACAGGAAGTTTATACTAATTGTAAAGATTGTTAGTTTTAAAGCTTCTTGTTTTTTAGCTTAAGGAAATTGTGTTTTATTTAAATAAGGAGGTACAAATGTTTTTTTCTAATTGTTACAGAACCCATATTTCTTGCCATATTACAGAGCAAAATGTTGGGAAAAATATAAAGGCTGCTGGTTGGGTGGAAAATATAAGAGATCATGGTGGAGTTATATTTTTAGATTTGCGAGATAATTATGGCATGTTACAAGTGGTAATATATAATGATAGTTTGCTAAAGGGCATTTGCAAGGAAACTGTTGTTAGTGTTAAGGGCGTTGTGCGAGAAAGAAGTGCCGATACTGTTAACAAAAGGTTAATAACTGGGAAGGTGGAGCTTGTTTGCGAGGGCTTGGAGGTGTTGGGGAAGTGCGCGGAGAGTTTGCCTTTTGAGGTGGCTTTAAGTAAAAATGTTCGGGAAGATGTTCGTTTAAAATATAGGTTTTTAGACCTTAGAAATGAAAAAGTTCATAAAAATATATTGTTTCGCAGCAAGGTTATATCTTTTATTAGAAGAAAAATGGAAGATTTGGGTTTTGTGGAGATACAAACTCCAATACTTTGTGCTTCTTCTCCAGAGGGTGCGCGCGATTATGTAATACCTAGTAGGAAATATAAGGGCAAGTTTTACGCTCTTCCGCAGGCTCCTCAAATTTTTAAGCAGCTTTTGATGGTGTCTTCTTTTGATAGATATTTTCAAATTGCTCCGTGTTTTAGAGATGAGGATTCTCGCGCAGACAGGTCTCCTGGCGAATTTTATCAGTTAGATTTTGAAATGGCTTTTGCTACACAGGAAGATGTTTTAAGGGTTACAGAAGAGGTTTTATATTGCACATTGAAAGAATTTTCAGAGTTCGTGGTGGCAAAGTCGTAGTTTGAGAGGTATAGTTATGAGGAGGCTATGCTAAAATTCGGCACAGATAAGCCAGACCTTAGGAACCCTCTTAGAATATTAGATGTATCTGATGTTTTTGAAAATTCGAATTTCAAACCGTTTAAGGGCAGGTGTGTGCGCGCTATAAATGTTCCAAACTGTGCTAAAGAGTCTAAAGGTTTTTTTGAAAAGATGTTAAAGTTTGCTTTAGAAATTGGAATGAAAGGTTTGGGTTATTTTAAGGTGGGAGAGAATTTAGATTTTAATGGCCCAATAGATAAATTTTTAGATGATAGCCAGCGAGAGGAGCTTATTAATAGGGCAAATTTAAAGCCAGGTTGTGTGTTATATTTTATAGCAGATAGCAAAGATATGGCGCCGGTTTTAGCAGGGCAAATAAGAAATGAAGTGGCAAAAAGGTTAAATTTAGTGGAAAATGGTAGCTTTAAATTTTGCTTTGTTACAGATTTTCCAATGTATTGCTTAGATGAAGAAACGGGTAAGGTGGTTTTTATGCATAATCCGTTTTCTATGCCACAAGGTGGGGTTGAATGTTTATTTAACGAAAACCCGTTAAATATTAAAGCTTTTCAATATGACGTTGTTTGCAATGGTGTGGAGCTTTCTTCCGGTGCTGTTAGAAATCATAGTTATGATGGGCTTATAAAAGCTTTTGAAATAGCTGGTTATGAAAAAAATGAGGTTTTAAAAAAGTTTCCGGCTCTTTGTAATGCTTTTTTGTATGGTGCGCCGCCTCATGCTGGCATGGCTCCTGGCATAGATAGAATGCTCATGCTTCTTTGTGGTGAGGAAAATATAAGGGAAGTGGTGGCTTTTCCTATGAGTGCCAACGCGCAAGACATTTTAATGGGCGCTCCAAATGAGTTAAGTGAGGCGCAGTTGAGGGAAGTGCATATAAAAATTCGTTAAATTTTCAATTTTAGGAGGGCTTTATGACTAGAGAAGAATTAGAAGATATAGCTTTACTTTGCAAGTTAAATATTAGTGAAGATGAAATGAACGATATTTTAAGTGACATGGAAGATATAATAAGTTTTGCTAATAAGATAAGTGCTGTAGATGTTAAAGATTGTGGTTTTAAGGTTGAAGATGGTTTGCAAAATATATATAGAAAAGATGAGGTTGTTGCTTCCTTTCCTCAAGATTATATATTAAAAAATGCTAAAACTGTTCAAGATGGTTTTTTTTATTTAAAAAATGGTGAAAGCGGTGGAGGTGAACGCCTTGATATTTGAGCTTAACAAGCTTTTGAAGAGCAAAAAGGTTAGTGCTAAAGAGCTTGCTAAAAAATATATAGAAGCAATAAAAAGAGAAGATAGGAGGTTAAATTCATATGTTTATTTAAGTGAAGAGTTTGCTTTAAAGTGTGCTGAAGTTGTAGACAGCAAATTAAGAAATGGTGAAGATATATCTATTCTTGAAGGTTTGCCATTTACTTTAAAAGATAACATATCTACAGAAGGCTTGCCTACTAGTTGTTGTTCTAAAATATTAAGGGGCTACGTTCCAATATATGACGCATTTGTGTGGAAAATTCTAAAAAATGAGAATTCTGTGCTTCTTGGAAAAACAAATATGGACGAGTTTGCCATGGGTTCCACTTGTGAAACTTCTTGTTTTGGTGGGGCTAAAAATCCGCATAATGTTAATTATGTGGCAGGAGGCAGCTCTGGTGGCGTGGCTTCTGCTGTGGCGGCAGGTTTGGCTGTGTATGGGCTTGGTTCAGATACTGGGGGCTCTATACGCCAACCGGCCAGTTTTTGCGGAACTGTTGGGTTAAAGCCAACGTATGGGGCTGTGTCTCGTTATGGGCTCGTTGCCTTTGCTTCTAGTTTAGACCAGATAGGGCCAATAACAACAACGGTTGAAGATGCTTCTTTGGTGTTCGATGAAATATCGTTAAGGGATGAGCAAGATTGTACGTGTTTGGGGGCGAAGGAGAAAACATTTTCTCACATAAAAGACAATATTAGTGGCATTAAAATAGGCGTAGCTAAAGAATTTTTAAACTTGGCAGATGAAGATGTTAAAAAAAGTGTTAGCTTAGTTATTAATGCCTATGAAAAGATGGGGGCAGAGGTGGAATATATATCTTTGCCTTCCTGTGAGTATGCTTTAATGGTGTACTATATTGTGGCTTGTGCGGAAGCTTCTTCCAACCTTGGCAGGTATGATGGAATACGTTATGGCAGCAGAGTTTCTAGCTATACAAATTTTCACGATATGATATGTAAAACTAGGAGTGAAGGCTTTGGCAAAGAGGTGAAAAGAAGAATACTTCTTGGCACATATGTGTTGTCTTGCGGTTATTATGACGCTTACTATAAAAAAGCGCATATGGTGCGCAGCAAAATAATAAACGAATTTAACGATGCTTTTAAATGTTTTGATGTTATTTTAACGCCAACCACTCCCACAACCGCCTTTGAATGCGGATATTCAGCTAAAGACCCAGTTTCAAACTATAAAGCAGATATTTGCACTGTGCCTGTGAATATAGCTGGTTTGCCTGCTGTGTCTGTTCCGTGTGGGTTTGATTGCAAGGGTTTGCCAATTGGATTTCAAATAATAGGCCAGAAATTTCATGAATCTAAAATTCTTAATGTGGCGAACAAATTTGAAGAGTATACCAATGCATGTTACGTAAAAAAGGTTACAGGGGGGTATCCTTATGATATATGAGCTTGTGGTGGGGCTTGAGACGCATGTGGAGCTTTCAACGAAAAGTAAAATATTTTGTGGTTGCACTACGGCTTTTAAAGGCGAGCCCAACACTCATTGTTGCCCAATATGTATAGGGCTTCCTGGCACAATGCCGCGGTTAAATGAGGGGGTTGTGCAATATGCGGTAGCTGCAGGGCTTGCTTTAAATTGTAAAATAGCAGAATTTTCTAAAATGGATAGAAAAAATTATGTCTACCCAGATCTGCCAAAAGCATATCAGATATCGCAGCACGACAAGCCACTTTGCTACGAGGGGCATGTTTTACTTTCAAATGGCAGAAAAATAGGCATAGAACGCATACACATAGAAGAGGACGCAGGCAAGCTTATACATCAAGGTGGAGCCACTTTTATAGATTATAATAGAGGTGGAGTTCCTTTAATTGAAATAGTGTCTAAGCCAGATTTTAGGGATGTGGAAGAGGTTGTGGAATATTTAGAACTTTTACAGCTTACAATGCGATATATTGAGGTATCTGATTGTAAAATGCAGGAGGGCAGCTTAAGGTGTGATGTTAATGTGTCTGTTATGCCGAAAGGTTCTAGTAAATTTGGCATAAGAACAGAAATTAAAAATATGAATTCTTTTAACAACATAAGAAAAGCTGTGCAATATGAAATGAATAGGCAAATAGACATTTTAGAAAGTGGGGGCGCTGTTACTCAGCAAACAATGCGTTATATGGCAGACGTTGGAGTTACAGAGCCAATGCGTGGCAAGGAAGATGCGCACGATTATAGGTATTTTAAAGAGCCAGATTTGGTTAATATATATGTTAGCAAAGAGCAGGTGGAATGCATTGCGTCTAAAATGCCAGAGCTTTTTTCTAGTAAATTAAATAGATATGTTAATGAATATAGAATTCCGTTGGAAGATGCTAGGCTTTTGGCAGAATATAAAAATGTGGCCAAATTTTTTGAAGATAGTGTTAAGTGTGCTAGAAGTGAGCAGTCTTATAAAAATTGTGCAAATTTAATATTATCTGTAATATTTTCAAAATTTAATAGTGAGGAAGAAAAGGAAATATTTAATATAAGTGTTTCTTCTGAAGAAATGTTTAAACTTTTAAGTTTGCAGGAAGAGAAAAAAATTAGCAATAATATGGCCAAGAAGACACTAGAAAAAATGTTAGAAACCGGCAGTAAAGTTTTTGATATAATATCCGAAGCTGATTTGCAAGGAGTTAGTGAAGATAGGCTTTTGGAAATTTGTAATTTAGCTTTAAATGAAAATGAAAAGGCGGCAAAAGATTATGCGTCTGGAAAAGATAGGGCTATAAAGTCTTTAATTGGGTTTGTTATGAAGCAAACAAAAGGCAGAGCAGATGCAGCTTTAGCAGAGCGTATTTTAAAAGATATAATTGCTGAGAGAAAGTTTTAAATTTTTTAGAGTATTGTTTTGGTTTCTCTGAAATTTTGTTTTTAGAGAAATGTGTGTTTTTGTGTGCAAATTTTTCAAATTTTAACCTGCAATGCAAAAAATTTGCAAAAAAATTTATAAAGTGGTATAATATTACAGAGGTGAGTGGTGTTTTTATTTTATTTTTTACAAACTATACTATAGTAGTTTAACAATACTTTTGGCACTTAAAAATTAAGAGAGGTGTTTTAATATGTTTAAAATTGCAGCTAGAGGGTTTAATTTAAAAGAAGGCACAAAGCTAGGAGTTGAAAAGGAATTAAAAAGAGTAGAGAAAATGCTTCCAATCACCTCCACCTTTGACGTAACATTTAATAAAAAGGTTGATGGTTATAAGTGTGATATAACTGTTAAAGACGCTGGCAGTTTTATGCGAGGTGAGGCAGTTTCAGATTCTATTGAGAGCTCTATAGATTTTGCTGTTGACGATTTAAAACGAAAAATTAGAAAATTGAAAACATATTTAATAGGTAAAAAAAGAAAGCTTGGAATAGATAATATTGCAACGTCTTTAGAAAATTTTCAAAAGCGTGAGCCTTCAAAAGAAAATTTTTCTTATATGGACATAAGGCGTAACAAGGAAATTTTTCTTCAAATGATGAATGAAGAGGAGGCTGTAGTGCAGATGGAGATGTTGGGTCATAATTTTTTTGCATATTTAGGAGAAGATGGCTCTTTTAAAATAATATATAAAAGAAATAAGGGGTATGGTTTGTTAACATGTAATAGATAATTTTAATATTCTTGTAATATTTTTTAAAACTTTAATATATACTTGACTATATTATAAAATTGAGTGTTGAGTGGAGGTCGTAAGGTGGTTGAAATATTAAAGTCGTTTTTTTTAGGTATAATACAAGGAATAACTGAATGGCTTCCAATAAGTAGCACTGGTCATATGATCCTTTTTAATAGCTTTTTTCCTTTAAATGAGAGTTATTATTCTGTTGGCGGAGAATTTGTAGAGCTTTTCCTTACGGTTATACAGTTTGGCTCAATATTAGCAGTTATATTTTTGTTTTTTAATAGGCTTAATTTGTTTTCAAAATCTAAAACATCTGAAGAGAGGAAGGCTTGTTTTTCTTTATGGAGCAAAATAGTTTTTGGCAGTGTGCCTGCTGCTATAATTGGTTTTGCTTTTAAAGATATAATACATGAATATCTTTATAGTCCTTTTGTTGTGGCTTCTATGCTTATTCTTTATGGTGTATTTTTTATTTTTGCGGAAAAATATTGTAGTAAGCATTTTAAGTTTTCTAAAATAGAGCAGTTAAACTATAAAGTAGTGTTTTTAATAGGAGTTTTTCAAGCTTTGGCGTTAGTGCCAGGCACGTCGCGATCTGGAGCTACAATACTTTGTGCTTTATTGCTTGGTTGTTCTCGGAGTGTTGGCGCGGAGTTCTCGTTTTTTCTCGCCATACCTACAATGTTAGGGGCTAGTGCGCTAGAAATATTATCTTATTTTAAGCATAGTGGAATGTTTGGGTTCTTACCGTTTGAGTGGCTTATATTGGTGGTTGGGTTTAGTTCTGCATTTATAGTGTCTATGCTGGCTATACCAATTTTTATGAATTTTGTTAGAAAACATAGTTTTAAAGCTTTTGCATTTTATAGAATTTTTGTGGGCGTAGTTTTTTTGGCGTTGTCTATGTTTAGCAAAGTTCACGTTTAATTTAGTATTGTTAATTTAAAAGAGATGTGAAATAAAATGAAAAAAGGTTTGTTGTTAGTGGTTTCTGGGCCGTCTGGTTGTGGCAAGGGCAGCATTTTAAAAAAGCTTGAAAGCGTTAAAGGTTTGGCGTTTGGTATTTCGGCCACAACTCGAAAAAAAAGGCCTGGCGAATTAGATGGCGTAGACTATTATTTTTTAGACGAACAAGATTTTTTGCGTCGTGTTGAAAATGGTGAAATGCTTGAATATAATAAATATTGCAATAATTATTATGGCACGTTAAGAGAAGATGTGCTTAGGCTTTTGAGAGAAAATGACGTTGTTGTTCTGGAAATAGATGTTAATGGCGCAAAAAATATATGCAGCCGTATGGATTGCGTTAAGGTTTTTATATTGCCGCCTAGCTTTAAAGTTTTAAAAGAGCGTTTGAGGCAACGGGGCACGGAAACGGAATTTAGTTTGCTAAATAGGTTACGAAGAGCCATTGTAGAGGAAATTAAAATGGCTTATTCGTATGATTATGTTGTTGTTAACAATGAATTAAATAAGGCAGTGCAAGATATTAAAAATATAATATATTATGAAAAATTAGGATTTTTTGATGAAATGCCTGCCAATTATAGCAAAGAGTATTGTGAAAAATTAAGAGTATGTAATATGAAGCAATTTATTGATAGCTTTTTGTAGATATATGCTTTATTAATAAATTTTTAAGTTTATAGTTATTTGAAGTTGGGAGGTGTTTTTGTTATGAATACAAAATGTGAGAATTATTATGCTAATATAATAGCTATTTCTAAAGTAGCCAGAGATATTGTAGAAAAAGCTAATGATGATGGGGTTAGTTGCCCAGATAACCCTGTTATGGAGGCTGTTGAGGCTTTAAATAGTGGAAAATATGAAATATTGTCTACGGAAGATATTTAGTTTTATTTTGCATTTTAATATTTTATTTTTTAGACGTTTATAATTTGTTGGAGGTAAATTTTTGTATATAGCTTCTGTGGCAGTGGAGAAAACTGCGTTTAATTTTGATAAGCTTTTTGAATATATACTACCGCAAAATTTGGCTTTAGTGGCTAATAAGGGCAGCTTTGTTGTTGTGCCTTTTGGAAGGTGTAACAAATTAAGGCGGGGAGTTATATTTAACATTGAAAAAAAAAACCTGATGTAGAGTTAAAATATGTTGTAAGTTTGCTTTCTCATACTAATTTTTTAACGAAAGATCTTTTAGATGTGGCTAATTTTATGCATTCTAGGTGTTTTTGTAGTTGGTATGATACTGTGCGAGCTATACTTCCTTCAGGCTTTTTTTATAGTTTAAAAGTTCGGTGGAGGTTTAACCGCTCTTTTTTTGGGGGCTTGAGCAGTGAAGAGGCGTTGTTTTTAGAATATATTAAAGGTTTGGCTGAAAAGCGTTGTTTAAATGATTTGGTTGAGCAGTTTTTGGTTGATGGTAGATATAAGCATATATTGGAAAAGTTAATAGAAAAGGAAGCATTATTAAAAAATGGTAAACGCAGAATTTTAAATAAGAAAGATTCTTTGGTGAAGGTAAGCGAGGATATAGTTTTTGGTTTTAAATTAACAAAAAAACAAAAATTGCTTTTTAACTATATAAAAAGTTGCGGTGAGGTTTCTTTAAAAAAGGCATGTTATGTTTGTGGCGTTACTAATGTGGTGGCAAAAAATTTGGAAAATATGGGCGCAATAACAATATTTGAAAAAGATATATATATGAGCTCATGCTTAAATGTTAATAAAACTAGAAATGTTGAAGATATAAATTTAAGCTCAGAACAGCAGGCGGCGGCAGATGGTTTGCTAGGTTTGTTAAAAAATAAAGAGCCGGGCGTGGCGCTTTTAAGGGGAGTTACGGGCAGCGGAAAAACTCAGGTGTTTTTAAAGATTATAGATTTTGTTTTAAAATGTGGTAAAGATGTTATATTTTTAGTGCCTGAAATATCTTTAACTCCGCAAATGGTGTTGTTTTTTCGATCTTTTTTTGGGCAGTGCGTGGCTGTGCTTCATAGTGGTATTTTGGCTTCGAAGCAGTTTGATGAATATAAGCGAATATTTAAAGGTTTAGCGCGGCTTGTTATAGGCACAAGGAGCGCTGTTTTTGCTCCGTGCAAAAATTTAGGGCTTATAATAATGGATGAAGAAGAGGGAGCTTGCTATAAAAGCGATATGTCTCCTCGGTATGACGCTAAAGATGTGGCAAAATATAGGGCGTTTAAAACGTCATCGCTACTTATTTTGGCTTCTGCAACGCCATCAATATCTACAAATTACTATGCTAAAAAGGGATTATATAGTGAGTTTGTATTAAAGCATAGGTATAAAAATATTGAGCTGCCGCGAGTTTTTGTTGTAGATATGAAAAAAGCGGCAATGTCTTTAATACCTGGTGTTAGCGCGTATCTTTTTGATGAGCTCGAAAAAAATTTAACAAGAAGTGAGCAGAGCATAATTTTTTTAAATAGGCGTGGTTATTATTTAAGTGTGGTGTGTTTAGATTGTGGTTGTGGTGTTCACTGCAAGAATTGTTCAGCTTTAATGGTATATCATAGTGTTAATAAAACATTTATGTGTCATTATTGTGGATATATTTTAACCAAGCTTAAATGTTGCAGTAATTGTAAGAGTGAAAGGCTTTTTTATTGCGGGGAAGGCACACAAAATGTGGAGCAACATATAAAAAAACATTTGAATGGTGCTAAAGTATTACGTTTAGACACCGATTCTGTTTTCTCGCATACAGATTTAGAGGAAAAAATAAAAGCGTTTGAAAATGGTGAATATAACATATTAATAGGGACGCAGATGGTGGCTAAGGGTTTAAATTTTTTAAATGTTAGTTTGGTGGGCGTTTTGTCTGCAGACTCGGTGTTATATGGCGCAGATTTTAAAAGTGCTGAGCGTGCTTTTTGTTTGTTAACGCAGGTGGTGGGCAGAAGTGGTAGGGCTAAAAAGCAAGGTAGGGCAATTATTCAAACTGTAAACCCTTCAAATAAGGTAATTGCGTGGGCAGCAAGGCAAGATTACAACACATTTTATGAAAATGAAATAGAGGAGCGAAAGGCATTTTTTTGCCCGCCATTTTGTGATTTTTGCATAGTTAATTTTATAGGAAGAGATAGAAATAAGCTTTACATTTGCGCAAAAGAATTTATTGCAGAATGTAGGAAAAATGCAAATTCAAATATTCCGTTTTTGTTGCTTGGAATATCTACGCCATATTTGGAGATGTTAAATAAAAAGTATAGGAAAAGAGTTATAATAAAGTGTAAAAATTCTTTGCGTTTTAGGGAATGGATGCGTTGCGTGGCTTTAAAAGCTTTTTCGTCTAAAAATTTTGCAACTATAAGGGTTAATATTGACATAAACGGAGATATATTATAAAATATATTGACGATTTTTTTATTTTTGTTGATTTTTAGTTTGGAGGTTTTATGGCTCTTAGGAATATTTTAACTAATGATATTAATTTTTTGCACAAAAAAAGCAAAGATATTACAGATTTTGGAGATAAGTTAAACGAGTTTTTAGATGATATGGTGCAAACTTTGCATAGCAGAAAGGACGCTGTTGGGCTTGCTGCGCCTCAGGTTGGTGTGCTTCGCAGAGTGGCTGTTATAGATGTTGGAGATGGCGTGGTTGAGCTTATAAACCCAGTTATAGTGAATAGTGTTGGCGAGCAAATTTCCAAGGAAGGCTGCTTATCATTTCCAAATATATATAAAACTGTTAAAAGGCCAAATTTTGTTAAAGTTCGTAGTTTAAATAGGGCGGCAGAAGAGGTTTTTTTTGAGGGAAGTGGTTTGTTTGCCCGTGCTCTTTGCCATGAAATAGATCATTTAAGTGGAATAGTGTTTTTAGATATAGCGGAAGTTGAAGAGGGTGAAGATGATGTTTGATATTTATTTTTTAAAAGGTAGGTGACGTTTAATCGTGAGAATAGTTTTTATGGGCACTCCAAATTTTGCAGTGCAAACATTGGAGGAGCTAGTTAATGAAAACTATAACATAGTTGGAGTTTTTACAAAGCCCGACAAGCCAGTAGGCAGAAAGAAGATATTAAAATTTTCTCCTGTTAAGCAAAAAGCTTTAGAGTATGGTATTGATATATATCAGCCGGCTAAATTTGACGAGGAATATGTTAACTTAATTAAGAATTTAAATTTAGATGCCTGCGTTGTGGCAGCTTATGGGGTTATACTTCCAAGTAGCGTTTTAAATGCTCCAAAGTATGGCAGCTTTAATGTTCATGCGTCGCTGTTGCCAAAATATAGGGGCGCAGCTCCCATACAAGCTAGTATAATGAATTGCGATAGCGTTACTGGTGTTACAATAATGTATATGGCAGAAAAGTTAGACAGTGGCGACATTTTAAAAAAGGTGCAAACTAAAATAGGGTTAAACGAGACGGCAGATGAGCTTTCACAAAGGCTTTCAAAAATTGGGGCTAAGGCTATGTGCGAGGTTTTAAAAGATGTTGAGCTTGGCGTTGCAGAAAGAATTCCTCAAAATGAGCAAGACGCGAGCTATGTTTTTAAAATAACAAAAGATATGGCAAGGTTAAATTTTAATAGGCCAGCTATGGAGGTTCATAAGTTAATATGTGGTCTTTCAAGTTGGCCGTGCGCATATTGTTATTTAAACGGGAAGATGTTAAAAATATATAAAAGTGCGTTTATGCGCGAGTTTTCTGGTAATGTTGGCGAGGTTTTGTGCAGCAATAGGTTTGTGGTGGGTTGTAAAGATTTTGCAGTAGAGTTTTTAGATGTTCAGCTGGAAGGCAGGAAGAGGATGATTGTTAAAGATTTTTTAAATGGTTTCAAATTAGAAAAAGGAATATGTTTACAGTAAAAGGAGAGGATTTTTTTGTTTGGTTATTACAACACATTCGACAGAGCAGATACAATATTTTATTTAGCTGTTATTTTACCAATTTTTATGTTGTCTATTTTTGTTAGCATTAAAATGAAGTTTATATATTCTAAATATTCTAAATTTAAAAGTTTGGGCGGCCTAACTGGCGCCGTTGTGGCAAGAAATATACTAGATAGTTATGGGCTTTATGGGGTTAAAGTGGAAGCTATTAGTGGCAGTTTAACCGATCATTTCGACCCAAGAAGCAATGTTGTGCGGCTTTCATATTCTAATTACAGTGGCACGTCTATAGCGTCTATTGGGGTGGTGGCGCATGAAGTTGGCCATGCTGTTCAATATGCTAAAAACTATTTTCCAATTAAATTACGTGCTGCCATTGTGCCTGCTACTAGGTTTGGTTCTTTTTTGGCTATGCCAATATTTATAGCTGGGATTTTGCTGTCTAACGTAAGGTTTGCTTATTTTGGAATAATTCTTTTTGGTTTGGTTGCGTTTTTTAGTTTTATAACTCTTCCTGTGGAGTTTAACGCTAGCTCTAGAGCTATTAAAATACTTAAATCGCAAGGAATTTTAACTGAAATTGAAATAAACGGGGTAAAAAAGGTGCTTTGGGCCGCAGCAATGACCTACGTAGCATCTTTCTTGTCGTCGCTTGCGCAGTTGGTGCGCCTTATTTTAATAGTTAATTCTAGGGAAGATGATTAGCTTTTTTTGTTATGTAATAGATGAGCAGAGCTTTTGTTATTGTGTGGAGTTTTATAGGCGTGGTTTGCAAGTTTAAAAAATTTTATAAAGGGGTTGGATTTTTGAATATTTTTGGTATGTCTGATATTGGTAAAAAAAGAAAATCTAATCAGGATACGTTTTCCTATTTAAAACTAAATGAAGACGTGTGTTTTGCTTTTGTTTGTGATGGAATGGGTGGTCAAAATGGCGGCGATATTGCTAGTAAAATGGCAAAGGAGTTGCTACACAAAAAAATATATGAAGCTTTAAATGTGTCTGTTGAGCGCATAACATCAGATTATGTTAAAGAGGTTGTGTCTAATTGCCTTGAAGAAGTAAATATTAGTATTTTTGAAAAATCTGAGAGTTGTTCGAGTTATAAAGGCATGGGCACAACCTGCGCAACGGTTGTTTTGGTTAAGGATAGTTTATTTGTTTTTAGTGTTGGAGATAGTAGAGTATATTTATATTCTAATTATGTATTAAAGCAGCTCACTAAAGACCATTCATATGTTCAAACTTTGGTGGATAGCGGTAAAATAACAAAGGAAGAGGCAAGGTGCCACCCAAGAAAAAACGAAATAACAAAAGCTGTTGGCATTTCAAAAAATAAAATAAATGTAGACGTTAACATGTTAAAAATAAAAGAGGGAGATGTTACCCTTCTTTGCACAGATGGGTTAACAAACAGCTGCAGTGATAGCAAGTTGGAAGAAATATTAAAAAACAGGGTAGATATAAATTCATGTGTTGAATATTTTATAGGTATTTCCAATTTTAATGGTGGCTATGATAATGTAACTGCTGTGTTAATAGAAATTTAGTTTTATATTTTTTCTAATGACTGGTTTTGGAGGATATTAAATGAAGAGCTTACGAGGTAAGGTTTTAGATGACAGGTATGAGTGTATAAATCTTATTGGTACTGGTGGAATGTCTTATGTATATAAGGCTTTTGATAGGGTTCGTGATTGTTATGTGGCCATAAAAGTATTAAAAGAGGAATATTTAAATAACGAAGAGTTTATACATAGGTTTAAAAATGAAACTAAGGCTAATGCTAGCCTGTCACACCCTAACATAGTTCGTGTTTTTGATGTAGGGTTTGGTGATAGGTTGCAATATATTGTTATGGAATATATAGAAGGGGTTACTTTAAAGGAGTTTATAGATTCTACTAAAGGCTTAAATTGGAAAGACGCAGTTCATTTTACATTTCAAATATTAAGAGGGCTTCAGCACGCGCACGATAAGGGAATAGTGCATAGAGATATAAAGCCGCAAAATATTATGCTTTTAGAAGATGGCACAGTTAAAATAATGGATTTTGGAATTGCTAGGTTTCCAAAAGATGAAAAAATATATTTAAAGAAAGCTATAGGCTCTGTGCACTATATAAGCCCAGAGCAGGCTGCAGGTGGCGTTACAGATTATAAATCGGATATATATTCTGTTGGCATAATTATGTATGAAATGCTAACAGGGCAGCTGCCATTTAAAGGGAAAGACCCAAAACTAGTGGCGCAGATGCAGTTACAGCAGCAGCCAATATCGCCATTAGAGTTAAACCCAAATTTGCCTAAGGGATTGGTAGATATAACGCTTAGAGCCATGCGAAAAAAGCCGCAAGATAGATATCAAACTGCAGATGAAATGCTTCGCGATATAGACGAATTTAAGAAAAACCCAAATATATCATTTGGCTACAGGTATGCAGAAGATGTTGAAAACACTAGATATTTTGGGTTGTATGAAGATTCTGATAGAGTTAACATAAAAGATTTTAGCAGAGATGAAGAATCAAAAGGCAAAGGCAAGTTAATACCAATACTTTTAGGCGTAACTGGTAGCATATTTTTAGTGGCTGTTGTTATGGTGTTAACATTTATATTTGGTAAGAATAAAAACGTTATAGATGAAATTAAAATACCAAATTTTGTGGGCATGAATTATGAAGAAATAAAAACAATAGATAACGGAAAATATAAAG
>CAMKFY010000004.1 GCA_946411985.1 uncultured Clostridiaceae bacterium | reverse complement strand
TAATCCATTTTGCAGAGAGAAATAGTGTTGTTATTAGCAATATAAAAGAAAATATTAATATTTGTTTTATTTTTTTGAATAGCTTAAAAGCTCGGTTAATTTTAAAATTAATCAAACTTTTCAGATCCTTTCGTGTTTTAATATTTGCAAGCTAATTTTAATTGTAGTATAATGGTGTTGTTATATTTTTTAAAAACGTGTTTGGAGGAACAATGGCTAGAAAAGTAAGAAAAAGAAGTGTTGGTGGCGCTCGAGGGGTTAAAACTAAAAAAGATATTGAAGCTACAAATCAGTTTAAATACATATTACTATTTGCATTTGGTTTGGTTTTGTTTTTTTTAGTTTTAATAAAGGGTAAGAATTTGTGGCATATTTTGCACGATACAATATTTGGTTTATTTGGTTTTTTGTCGTTTTTTCTAGGCATTTTAAATATGGTGGCGGCTATTTTGTTTTCGTCTAAGGTTATAAAACGTAGATGTAAATACAAATTTTATCAGTTCTTTGTGCTATTTATATTGTTATGTGCTGAAATTCAAACATATTCCTATGAAGAGGCAGCTGGCGTTAATTTGGTAAAATCTTTAAAAAAGGCGTGGCAAAGTGGTGTTGTGGATAGTTATGGTGGCGGTGTTACGGGTGAAATTGTTAGTATGGTTTTTCGTGGAATTTTAGGCAAAAATGCTGCTATAGCTGTTATATGGATTTTAATATTTGTTTTTTTTCTAATAATTACGAGTGCCACGCTGTTTGGCTTTTTCAAGGTTATATTTTCTCCGGTTAAAAATGTTGAGAAAGGTTTAAAGAAGTTAAATGTTGGTGGCAGGTTTAATATAGACGTGCCTATAGATTCTGTAGATAGGTATTATGAAGAAAGCGAAGAAAAAGAGCCTATAGATGTTAAGGAAAATTTGGGTTTTTTCAAAAATAAAAAGGTTCAAGATTATAGCAAAGAAAACCCTAAAGAGCCAGTGTTGGCGCCTTCTTCTAATGTTGAAAATTTGGATGTTAGTGGTGCGCAGGCCAAAGAAAATGTGAATATTAATATTAGTAATAGTGAAGTTGGTGGCGCCGAAGTTGAAGCTAATAAAGAAGCCAATAAAGTTGAAGTTGTTAATGTTAAAAAAAGTAGAGAAGAAGAGTTAGAAAATGAGCAATACGAAAGCTCTGGTAAATTGCAGGAGCAAAAATTAGAAGAAGAAAGCTCGTTAAAGCCTCAAGATGATATTGTTGAGGAAAAACTAGATTCTAATTTAGAAAATTTAGTTACAAAAGCTTCTTGTGAGTTTAAATCTAATTCTTCTAAGTCGGCTAGTGAAGTTTTAAGCTCTAATGTTAATGATGGCATTTTATGTGGTTATAAGTTTCCGCTGCTTAGCTTTTTAAATAGCCCTGCAGCGGCAGACGGCGAAGACATCTCTTCAGAGTTAAAATTAGAGCTATCAGGCAATGCTTCCAGGCTTATAGATACTTTAAATAGCTTTGGTGTTAAGGCTGAAATTATAAATATATGTAGGGGGCCGTCTGTTACTAGGTATGAAATACAGCCATCTGCTGGCGTTAAGCTTAGCAAAATAACAAATTTAGCGGATGATATATCACTTAATTTGGCTGCTGGTGGGGTTATTATAGCGCCCGTGCCTGGCAAGAAGGCCATTGTTGGAATAGAGGTGCCGAACAAGAAAAAGCAGGTGGTATATATAAAAGAAGTTATATCTAGTGCTGAATTTTCAAATGCTAAAAGCCCACTCACATTCGCGCTTGGCAAAGATATTGCTGGGAATGTTAAGTTTGGGGATATAGCTAAAATGCCGCACATATTAATTGCTGGGGCTACTGGTTCTGGTAAATCTGTTTGCGTTAATTCTTTAATAGTGTCTTTGCTTTATAAAAGTTCGCCGAGTGATGTTAGGCTTTTAATGATAGACCCAAAAGTGGTGGAGCTTGGGGTGTATAACGGTATACCGCATCTTTTAGTGCCGGTTGTTACAGAGCCTAAAAAAGCTTCTGGCGCTCTTAGTTGGGCCGTGGCTGAAATGATGAAAAGATATAAAATATTCGCCGAAACTGGTGTGCGTGATATGAAAAGTTTCAATTCATTGTTGGCAGCTGGTAATAACAATATAAAGGGGCAAACATATGAAAAAATGCCGCATATTGTTATAATAATAGATGAGTTAGCAGACCTTATGATGGTGGCTTCAAAAGAGGTGGAAAGTTCTATTTGTAGGTTAGCGCAAATGGCTCGTGCTGCTGGTATGCATCTCGTTATAGCCACACAAAGGCCATCTGTAGACGTTATAACAGGGCTTATTAAGGCAAATATACCGAGTAGAATAGCTTTTACTGTGTCTTCTCAGGTGGATTCTAGAACAATAATAGATATGGTTGGCGCTGAAAAGCTTCTTGGCAAAGGTGATATGCTATACTACCCTATGGATGAGCGCAAGCCTGTGCGTGTGCAGGGTTGTTTTTTAACAGACAGTGAAATTGAGAAGGTGGTAGATTTTATAAAACAAGATGAATCTGCAAATTATAGTGAAGATATAATTAAAGAAATAGATAGGCAGGCGTTAAAAAGTGATAAAAAGTCGGGTGGTGTGGAGCAAGATATAGACAAAAAAGACGCTATGCTAATGGCTGCAATTGAAGTTTTGGTGGAAGGCGGCCAAGCTTCTACCTCCTACTTGCAGCGTAGATTAAAGCTTGGTTATTCTCGAGCTGCTAGAATTATGGACGAACTAGAGAGCATGGGCGTTGTGAGCCCGCAAACTGGCAGCAAGCCACGAGATATATTAATTACTAAGGAGCAATATATGCAAATGAATATTAACAACGCAGATTAAAACGGAGTGGGTATATTGTTAAAGAAAAATTTCAAACATTTACATATATTTATTATTTTTGCGCTTTCTGTTTTGTTTGTGTTATTTTGGCGGTTTCATGGAGCAAATGTTAATAAAGTTAATGTAAGAATAGATGCCAACAGGGGAGTTTGTGTGCATTTTATAGATGTAGATCAAGGCGATTGTGAGCTTATAACCTGTGGCGGTTATTCTGTGTTAATAGATGCTGGTGAGCGTGATAAAGGCGTTACTGTTGTGCAATATTTAAAAAATTTAGGGCTTAAAAAGGTAGATTATATAATAGCCACACACCCGCATACAGATCATATAGGTGGCTTAAATTCTGTTATTAATAATTTTAATGTTGGCGAAATTATAATGCCCAAAATACCGCAAAGGCTTGTTCCAACTAATGTTGTATATAAAAGGTTACTTGAAACTATAATTAATAAACATATTAAAGTTAGGCGAGCAGTGCAAGGTGATGTTTTAAATTTGGGTGAGCCTTCTTTAAATATTTTGGGGCCTATTTGTGAAAACTACGACAATTTGAATGATTTTTCTGTTGGGGCGTTATTTTCCTATAAAAATGTGTCTTTTTTGTTCTGTGGAGATATGCAAGGCAACGCCGAGCGCGACTTATTAAATAGCAAACAAAATATAAAGGCAGACGTTTTTAAACTTAGTCATCATGGCAGCAGAACTTCTAACTGTAAGAAGTTTTTGCAAGCTGTAAGCCCCACATATTGCGTAGCCGAAGTTGGGAAGAATAATATACACCGCCACCCGCACACAAAAGTGTTAAATATTTTAGACAGCTTAGGAATTAAAAATATATATAGGACAGACATAGACGGTAATATAATTTTTTATACAGATGGTGAGAAAATATATGTTCAAACGCAGAAAAAAAGAAAACCTACTAAAACGCATTTCAGTAGATAGACTTGAAGGAACCATTGCAATATGCATAGATTATAATGGGAAAAGCCACAACATTAGCATTTTAAATCTCCCTAAAAATGTTAAAGAAGGAGATGTTTTAAAATGCAGAAGTAAAGGGCTTTTTGAAATTGATGTTGAAGAAACAAAAAAGCAAAAAGAAGAAATAAGCAATCTGCAAAATAAACTGTTTGAATAATAAATGGTGGAGGCGAGGGGAGTTGAACCCCTGTCCGCAAAAGGCTACGCAAAACTTTCTACGAGCGTATCTTCTTGTATATTTTTCCTTTAACACTAAAACAAAAAGCAAATTCCGTGTAAAGTAGCTCAAAATTTCTCTTACAACGTTGAGCAAATTTGTAAGATATTGTTGCTAAATTGAAGCTAAATTTAACCGCAACAAAAAATTAAATAAAGCTCGGCAGTGTTTATTTAAGCTGCCATTAATTTTTTGGAATTGCGTTTAACCATTCCAATTTTTGGTTTTGGGCTAGAGCCCACTTTAACATTTGCAGTTAAATTTTAATGACGATTTTTTTAAAGAGAAACCATCTAAAACATCTGCTCGCTTATTTTACTTTACCAATAACGTCGAAACCTTTACGCCCCCAAACTAATATCTATAATTTTGCTTTAAATTTCGTTCTATTCTTCTGTTCGCATCTTTTTTTGCTATATCGTTTCTTTTATCGTAAACCTTTTTACCTCGGCAAACTCCAATTTTAACTTTAACTATAGCCCTATTAAAATACATAGATAGCGGAATTATTGAGAAGCCTTTTTGCCGCACAATGTCGTATAAATTTTTTATCTCCTTTTTATGCATTAAAAGTTTCCTCTTTCGTAATGGGTCTTTATTGAAAATATTTCCGTTTTCATATGGCGCAATGTACATATTAAAAACAAAAATTTGCCCACCTTGCACAACGCAATAGCTATCTTTCAAACTAACACTAGCTCTACGTAAAGATTTAACTTCTGTGCCTTTTAACTCTATACCTGCCTCATATGTGTCTTTTATTTCATAATTAAAACTAGCTTTCCTATTGGAAGATATAATATTTTTAGAAATTTTCTTCATAGATAAACCTTTTTAATTAAATTTTATTTCTATTTTCTATGGCTTTTAAAATAGTTACACTGTCCGCATATTGTATTTCACTTCCAACAGATATCCCATATGCTATTCTAGTTAAATTAAGGTTGAAAGGCTTTAAAATGTTTGCCACATACATTGCAGTGGCTTCCCCCTCAACAGTTGGGTTTGTGGCTAATATAACTTCTTTAATGCAACCGTTTTGCTTTATATTTTTTATTAATTCTTTTATTGTTAGCTGTTTTGGCCCTACCCCTTCCGCCGGGGACAACAAACCGTGCAATACATGATATCGTCCAAAATATGCATTACATCTTTCCAAGGTGAAAACATCTTTAGGGTATTGCACAACGCAAACTTTACTTTTATCTCTACTTTCATTGCTACATATGCTGCATACTTCTTCGTCTGTGAAATTTTGACATATATTGCATCTCTTTGTGTTCTCAAAAGCTTTAATTATATTATTAGAAATTGAAAGCACTTCATCCTTCTTTAGCGTTAAAATATGAAAAGCTAGCTTCCACGCAAACTTCGTGCTCACACCAGGCATGGAAGCAAAACTTCTAGCTAAATTCTCCAAACTACCCATACCGCTAGCCATTTTTAAAACCCTGAAAACCCCGGTATATTTACGCCTTTTGTTATTTTGTCTATTTGTTTATCTGTGTAATCATCAATTTTTTGGATGACGTTATTCGTACTCACTAAAATGTTGTCCTTAACTTTAATAAATTTTTGATTAAATGCTATTCTAAACTTCACTATGTTTTTGCCTTCAACGCCGAATTCTTTTAAAAATTCTTCATCTAAAAGGGTTTTATTAATATACTCTTCATTAATTATTAGTTCTAACATTCTTTTGGCACCTGTGCCAACAGTCTGAATATTTCCGTCCGCAGCACTACCCATAAATCTCATATCATCCATTTCAGTCGACAACGCATCTAATTTACTTTTAACTTTCCCATATTCTACCATTCCGTTAGCTTGAAAGTTTTCTATGCCAGCGTCACCAATTCTTTTAGATTTCATTTTAAAATCCTCCTAATTTTGTTTAAATTGTTTAAAGAAAACTAAATAAAAAATTTATTTCTCTTGCACATCTATATTTTCTGATTTAGCAATTTCTAGAAATTGTTCCAAACTATTCTTAACCTGTCCGCCATAATTTTGTGGCTTTTCCTTAAAATTACTAAAATTAAAACTTAAACTAAAGCTTTCGTTTGTTAGAGCTTTTATAGCGGTTATTAAATTCTGCTTCTCAGCTAATATATCTTTGCTTTTTTCAGGATTTTCAACGCAAACCACTATTTCTTTGTTTAGTATATATGCTTTAGAGCCTTCCAACAAGCTAGACAAATTTTTGTAATTACCATTTTTGAGTTTTAACAAAATGCCACCCCAACCTTCAAATAAACTAAAACCCAACTTAACACTAGGTTCGGGGTTGTTATTAGAATTCATCTTTTCATTTTCAACATGCATAATTTGTGGGAGATTGCTAAAATACCCAATTATCTTAAGCATTGTCATTTCGAGGTGTAGTTTACTGTTTAATGAGTTTTTAATTTTTCCCAAGCAAGACAAAAATTCATCTAAAATGTAAGATATATGCTCTGCTTTAAAGTTAGCGCCCTCACTTAAAAAATCTACATATTTACAATACTCCAACCTGCTCTTAGCTTCACTTTTAAATATATCATAATATAGCATTTCGTGGTAGAATTCTATTAATTCTAAAACAACATTCTCTAAATTTTTTCCACTATAATAAATGTTAGATATTATTTCTATTGCTCTTGAAATGTCTTTTTGTTTTATTGCTTTGTGCAAAGATAAAATATAATTATAATCCACACCATTCAAAATTTCTTCTACGTTTTTCTCGCTTAAACTAACCTTGTACGCAAGGCAACAATCTAGCATCGAAATTGCGTCCCTCATAGAGCCATAAGAAACATATGCTATGCTTTGTGCCGCTTTTTCAGATATATTTACGCCCTCTTTTTGGCAAATGTTTATGAGCTCTTTTGTTATATCTGCAACTCTAATTCTCCTAAACCCAAACATTTGGCATCTAGACATTATTGTTTGCGGTATCTTATACACATCTGTAGTGGCTAAAACGAAAACAACGCAATCTGGTGGTTCTTCCATTATTTTAAGCAGGGCGTTAAAAGCACTGGCAGACAGCATGTGAGCTTCATCTATTATATAAACTCTATATCTGCATATTGTGGGCACAAAACCAGCCTCTTCTCTTAGGGAGCGTATATCGTTAACGCTGTTGTTGCTTGCGCCGTCCATTTCTACAACGTCTAGAATTGAGCCGTCCTGCAGGCCTTGGCATATTTTACAACTACAACAAGGTTCACCGCATATGGGGTTTTCACAATTTATTGCTTTTGCAAATATTCTGGCACACGTAGTTTTTCCAGTTCCTTTTGGCCCAGTAAAAACATATGAATGAACAATTTTTCTTGAATTAACTTCGTTTTTTAGTGCGGAAGTAATATGATTTTGAGATATAACATCTTTAAACAATTTTGGCCTATATTTTCTATAAAGTGCAACATACATAACTAGTATTCTCCACGCAACCACAACTATTTAAATTTATAGTTCTAAATGTGAACACTCAGGTGATTCTGCGGCGCTATGGAAACATTGCTTAATGCTGCTCGGTTCCCCGCCTGACATGGTTCACAAGCTCCACACGCACAGAGCCCAAATGTTCACAATTAGAACTATAAATCAAAACCAAACTACTTGGGATATTATATATCATAAATATTATAATTGCAAGAAAAATTAACTTTTATTTTAATATTTTTTAAAAAATTTTTTTATATAGGTCATTTCTATATAGCGCAAACATTAAAGGCACTCCTAAAATATAGCATACTGTTAATTCTCCAATTCCAACAAAAAACATATTATAAATAATGCTTTTGCCTCCTACAATTGTTAGTTCTGCGCCTATAATTATAGTTTTTATTAAAACGGTAGGGAGAGGGCCAACTATATATTTTTGCGTCTTGCTTGTTAATATTTTTCCTATTTGGTATGTAACTATAGCAGACATTAATGCGGCTATAGCCCCTACTAATATATCTGTTGACATTGGGTCGTTGCCACTAACCACGCCGTATATGTTTGATATAATGCAGCCTAGTGTTAAACCAGGTATTGATGCTATTGTAAAAATTGGTAATACTGCAAGAGCATCGCTTATTCTAAATTGTATTGCTTTGTAAGATATTGGAGCAAATGCTATTGTAAGAGCTATATAAATGGCAGCTATTATAATGGCTATTAACATATTTTTAAATGTTAAAAATTTCATTCTTCAATCTCCTTGTTTATTTATTAAATTAATAAACTTATATTCTGGTAAAAATTTTATACTTAAGTTTTTTTAGCTAAGGCTTTTTCTAGCTTTTCCTTAATTTTTTGCGTAGTGTGCTGTAAAATTTAGCCTCTATCTTTTAATTTAATAATTAGATGTTAATTTTGTTTGAAGAAAAATAATTTTACGATATTTTTTGCCACAACTCTGCCTATATATTCCTATATATCTTATTTACATTAAATTTTATACTTTTTCTGTTTTAGTTGTGTAAGCAATATGGTTTTGAAATATAGCCATTTTTAAATGAATATATCTTTTACAATGTAACCGCTAAACAGACTCTGTTTCCACCTAAATAAACATAAATCTAAACGTTTACATATAAACTATAAATTAAAACCAAACCGCTTAAAACATTATATACCACAAATGTTACAGTTATGCCATAAACATTATGTTTTAAGAAAAATTAACCTTTACTTCATTTTAATATTTTTAGAAAATTTTTTTATATATGTCATTTTTATGTAGCGCAAACATTAAAGGCACTCCTAAAATATAACATACTGTTAATTCTCCAATTCCAACAAACAACGTGTTAAAAAAAATGTTTCCACCTTGCGTAATTGTTATTTCTGCCCCTACAATTATAGCGTTTAACAAAATGGTAGGGAGAGGAACAAATATATATCTTTGTGTTTTGTTTTTTAATATTTTTCCCATTTGATATGTAATTATAGAAGCTATTAAAGTAGCTAAAGGCCCTACTACCACATCTACTGCTGCCATTGGATTATTGCCATTAACCCATCCATATATGTTTGATATTATGCAACCTAGTGTTAAACCAGGCACTGCTCCTATTGTAAAAATTGGTAGCACTGTAAGGGCTTCGCTTATTCTAAATTGCACATCTTTGTAAGATATTTCAGCAAATGCTATGGTAAGAGCGGTATACATAGCAGCTATTATGGAGGCCACTACTATATTTTTGAGTGTTAAAGTTTTCATTCTTCCATCTCCTTATTTATTAAATTAACAAATTCATCTTCGGTTAAAATATTTATGTTTAAATTTTTAGCTTTGTTAAGCTTTGAGCCAGGGTTTTTTCCAGCTATTAGGTATGTTGTTTTATAAGAAACTGTATTTACTATTCTTCCTCCGTTTTTTTCCACTAAAGAAATTAATTCTTCCCGGCTCATATTTAATATTTTACCAGTTACTGCTACTGAAAGTCCAGCAAAAATTAAATTTTCTTTATTTTTTTCTACAGGATTTGTTGTAAAGTTTAGCCCCTTATCTTTTAGTTTAGTAATTAGATTTTTAGCTTCATTTGAAGAGAAATATTTTACAATATTTTCCGCCACAACCCTGCCTATATCTTTTATTTGCATTAAATCTTCCACTGTGGCTGTTGTTAAGTTTAACATATTCTTATATTTTTCGCATATTGTTTTGGTTGTTTTTTGGCCAACACCTTTTATTCCTAGCCCAAAAAGTAGCCTCCAAGGCGGATTTTCTTTAGATTTTTCTATTGCATCTATTAAATTTTTGGCAGATTTTTCTCTAAATCCGTCCAGTTTTACAACATCTTCTTTTGTTAGTGTATATAAGTCGTATATATTTTTTATCAGTTTTTTTTTAACTAAAATTTCTACTGTTTTTTCTCCCAAGCCTGCTATATTCATTGCTTCCTTAGATGCAAAATGTATTATATTTTGCAGTGCGGTGGCTGGGCACGATGGGTTTATACATCTTACAAAAGCATTTATTTTTATAACTTCATGTTTACAAACTGGGCATATGTTTGGAATTTTGTATGGGGTGCTATTCTCTTGGTGGCAAACAGATTTTACCACTTCCGGTATTATTTCGCCAGCTTTTCGCACTAATATAGTATCGCCAATTCGTATATCATTTTTATCTATAAAATCTTGATTGTGTAGCGATGCTTTGTTTATTGTTGTTTTGGCAAGTGTTATAGGGTTAAAAATTGCAATAGGTGTTAAATTGCCAGACCTTCCTACGCTAATTTCAATATTTTTAAGAATGGTTTCTTTTTCTTTTGGCGGGTATTTAAAAGCTATGGCCCATTTTGGGTATTTTGCATTTGAACCTAAAATTTCTCTGTGATGTATTGAGTTTACCTTAACAACAGCTCCGTCTATTTCAAAGTCGTAGTAGGGCTTCTCTTGCTCTATATCATGTATTTTTTGCATACAATCTTTCATATTTCCAAACGCTAAAGATTCTGGCACGGTTTTAAGGCCAAGGCTATTTAAAAAGTCTATTGCTTCGTATTGGGTTTTTATGTTTACTCCTTCTATTTGCTGTATGTTAAAGCATACTGCTTTTAGCCCTCGCTTTGAGGTTATAAAAGCATTTTTTTGCCTTAAAGACCCAGCCGCTGCGTTTCTTGGGTTTTTAAATGGGGTTTGCCCTAATTTTTTTTGTTTTTCGGTTAATTCATAAAATGTGTTTAGAGGCATATATACTTCACCGCGCACCTCTAAAAAAGGAACTGCTTTATATAGATGTTTTGGTATTGTGTTTAATGTTTTTAAGTTTTCAGTTACGTCTTCGCCTTCAAAGCCATCTCCTCTGGTAGACCCTCGAATTAGTACGCCGTTTTTATATTCTAAAGATATAGATAAGCCGTCCACTTTGGGCTCTACAACGTATTCTACGCTGTCTATTTTTTCTTTTACGCTTTCTTCAAATTTTAAGAGTTCTTCAAAACTGTATGCATTTTTAAGGCTGCCCATAAAAACTTTATGTATAACCTTTTCAAAATATGTGGAAGCTTTTTCTCCAATTTTCAATGTTGGTGAATGTTTATTTTTAAACTGTGGATATTTTTCTTCTAAATCTGAAAGTGTCCTTAAAAGCATATCATATTCAAAATCTGAAATTTCTGGATTGCTTTTGCTATAATATAGATTGTTGTGGTAATTTATTTTTTCGGTTAGTTTTTTAATCTTTTCTCTTATTCTTTCTAGCTCCTGCAAAATTAATTCCTCCTAATGCCGTATTTTTAAAATTTCAATTTTATGTTAATATTGCGTTAACAACACATTATAATTATATAAGAAAAAATTTAATATTTAAAGTGGAGGTGTGAAATGAAATTATATGAATCTGGTGAGAATTATTTAGAAGCTATATTAATTTTAACCAAAGAAAAAGGTTATGTTCGCTCAATAGATTTGGCTTTAAAAATGAATTTTTCAAAGCCTAGCATATCGCGCGCAATATCTAAATTTAAAGAAAATAATTTGGTGGTTGTTAGCCAAGATGGGTTAATATTTTTAACAGAAAGTGGCAGAGAAGTGGCCAAAAAAATTTATGAAAGGCATTGCTTTTTATATTCTTGTTTTAAATTTTTAGGAGTTTGCGATGAGGTGGCAAAAAAAGATGCATGCAGGTTAGAACATGCTATGAGCCAGGAAACATTTGAAAAGTTGAAAGAATATTTTGAACCCTTTATTAAAAATAAAAAAATTAAAAAAATTTTATAAAAATATATTGACAATTTTTAAAAAGGTGGTATAATGCAACTGTGCTTAGTTTTTGGGTTACTAGCTCAGTAGGTAGAGCGCCCGGCTTTTAATCGGAAGGTCCCGGGTTCGAGTCCCGGGTAACCCACCAGTTTTTGTGTTTTGGTTATTGTGTGGTGTCTTGTCTTTTTAGGGACGCCTTTTTTCTGTTGTCTGTGCCTTGGAACACCATAATTTCAAATGTTGAAAGAATTCTAGACACTATTCTTGAGTTATACGCAGATTCTAGTTCTTCTGGCGTTAGGTTTGTGTTTATTATTGTTGGTTTGTTAAAATTTGTTCGTGTATTTATTATTTCAAATATTGCAGACCTGTTAAACTGTGATTTAAATTCGCTTCCTAGGTCGTCTAATATTAAAAGGTCTGCTTCGCTTATTGTGTTTAGATATTGTTCTTCTTCGTTTACATATTTGTTGCTTAACAGGTTGCGAACGGCTGCGCATGAGGTTTCGTAAAGTGCTGTGAAGCCTTTGTTTATAACCTCTAATGCTATTGCAATAGATATGTGTGTTTTGCCAAGCCCCGTTAGCCCCGTCATTAAAATTCCGCCAGAGCTTTTTGAAAAGTTCTTGGCGTAGCTTTTGCATCTTTCATATATTTTGCTCATCTGTTGGAAGGCAGTTATTTGGTTTTCATCTGGCGTTTTTGAGTAGTAGTTTAAATTAAAGTTGTTAAAACTCATCTCTTCAGAGTTTAAATTTTTAAGCCATTGTTTAGATATTATAGATTTAACTAATTTGTTTAAACATTCGCATCGTTCATTTTTTATTACGCCATAATCTTCACATTTTTTGCAATAAGGCTCAGGGTTTAGAAAGCTCCTGGGCATATTATTTTTTAGCAAAAGTTTTTCAATTTCTCCTTGCGCTAATATATTCTCATTTTTAATTTTGTTTAATATATATTCTTTGTTGTTTTGTTTTGAATATATTAATTTTTTTAATTCTTCAAGTAATGCAATAATATATGAATATAGCTTTCCTAATTTTATTCCAATTCTGTTTGAACCATATTCCTCAAAATGTAATTTTTCCAACTCTTTTAATGTTAAAACAATATTTCTAAATAATTCTACAACTACAGCTTTATCTAATATAATTTTTTGCCCATTTTGAATGGGTAACGCTTTTTCCAGCTCTATATGCGCTAAATTAATATTTTTAAATAACTCACATAACTCTGTTTTGCTTACTATTTCTTCTTTTTTTATTTCTTTTAGTGCACGTATTGTTTCTTCTAATTCTTTAGATGTTATGCTAATATTTTCGCGTAATATTGCCATTTTAGCTTTATTTATTACAACTTTGTTTTTATATTTCGTAGAATATATTGTTTTTGCTAAGTTCATAGATGTTAAGTTTATATTTTTATATAATATCTCAATTTCTGGACATATTTTGAATGCTTTTTCTATATTTTTTTTTTGCAATATTTTTCTATTAAATCTTCTATTTTCTAATTCTTTATACGCCATTTTATATATCTCTTTTTTACTTATTATCAATTTTTAAACCCCCTTACTAAATAAAATAAAATTTTATTGTGGAATATATTTTATTGTGGAATATATAGTGGGTTTGCGGCTAAGAGTTCTTTAATATTATACGAAGTTTTCTTTGAGTTATTTTTAGTTTTCTTTTTACTGAGTTTTTCAATATCTGAAGGAACTTTAACACCTAATTCTTTCCAGTTTTGCAAAATTTTTTCTATATATGGAAAAGACATAGTGCCTGTTGAGTCTAC
This sequence comes from uncultured Clostridiaceae bacterium, assembly GCA_946411985.1. Lineage (GTDB taxonomy): Bacteria > Bacillota > Clostridia > Oscillospirales > Ruminococcaceae > RUG12519. Next base: position 15,110 of record CAMKFY010000004.1, on the reverse strand, counting down.
GCATTTGTTGTATGCAATTTTTATTATATTAATTTCAAATTTATATTCAAAAGCCCATTTATATATATATTTTTTTTCATTTAAAGATAGCATTCTATTGTGTATGCCAAAACAGTTTTTTATATGTTTTTCTATATTATACCTTTTTGTTGAATCTTTAATATATTGCTCTGCTTGCTTGTGTGATGTTATTCCATTATCGTGCATATTTTCGCACATTGACACTATTTTTTTTAAAGATCTGTTACAGCGTATACAAAAATCTACCACCATTAATATAACGTCTACAGGGAGGCTGTAGTATTCGAATATGTATAACATTGTTCTTGTTTCTATTGGCTTTAGTGGCCTTTTATATAGAGCCTGTGCTTCGCTTAGCAACATATCTACAACTTCATTTTCTTGTTTTGCTTGTGTTAGCTCTTTAGTTGTAATGTGTTCTGCAGACGGCTTTTCAATTTCAAACACCGCTTTTTCTTCTTTTGGGAAACTTAAAATGCCCTTAAATTTCCAATATTTTATAGCATCGTCTACTAAGCTAACGTTAATGTCTAATTTTGTTGCTATTTCAAATGCTGTTAGCTGTTTGTTTTCACTAAATATTAGAAATAAAATTTTTAAGTAGTCTCCATTAAATTCGTTTATATATTCCTTAATTTCAAAAGGAATAGCTGTGAGATTAAACATCTTTTTAGGGTTTATTTCGTATTTCATTAAATAAAACCTTCTTTAATTTAAATTATAAAATCTTTTTCGTCAAAATTAAGAGAAAGATTTTGTTTTTTAGGTATTCTTTTTAGTGGATTATATCTAAATTTTTTGCAAAAATTGTTTTTTGTTGTTACGCCATATTTAACACAAAGTATAATATCTTCTGTTATTTGTTTGCCTATTTTGCAATATTCACATGACGGTGGAATTTTTTTGTTAAATAAATTTTTCACAAATAAAAAACCTCTCATTTTTTGAGCTTTTTATTTATTATAATAATTTTTTTGTCGCAACACAATAGTGTAATAGATAATATTAGTAGGCATACCGAAATTATAGGTGTGTGTATTGATATATTTTGTTCTATAATTTTTTGTTCTGTGTTATTTGGCAGCGCAAATTTTGTGAATATAAAAGCAGATGTTGTAAGGCTCACCAGAACGTATATTATACGCCATAAATAAAAATTTTTAAATGGTATTTTTGCTCTATACGTTATAGCCATTATTTGCATATGCACGCATAGCCCTCCAAATGATGTTATTAAAGCAATTATTAAAAATATGTTTATGTTGTTAATTTGCCTGCAGTTAATAGCACCGTTTGTGACTTCTAATAAACCTATAATTAGTGGTTTTAAATAAAATTTAGAATTTATATTAAAAATATTTAGCTGTAAAATAAAGTTAATAATTGCTGAAAAGAATATTGTAAACCCGCAAATTATTGCCATGTTTTTTATTGAATTTTTTACAGATAACACTAAAGCTATTGGAGCCTTAAAGCTTTCTTTTATTGTTTCAATATTTTGAGCTTTTTCTAACTTTTCGCCAATAGAACTAAATATGCCTACAACTAAAAATGCAGTTATTTGCGATATTAAAAGCATTACGCCAAAAGTTATACTGTTAGAAAAATGTATAGATATTCCGCTTATTAAAAAGGATGGCCCGGCGTTAACGCAAAAATATAACATCCTTGAGGCTGTTTTTTTAGATATTACCTTTTTTTGCACAAGGTTTGCTATAAGGTTTGCTCCAGCAGGGTATCCGCATATTAAACTAAAAAAAATTATAGGGCATATAGATCTGTCTATTTTAAAGAGTTTTTCACATGCAAAACTAAATGGTTTTAATATAAAATTTAATGCTTTTGTTCTGTAAAAAAATTCAGATATTATTAAAAATATAAATAGAGATGGAATTAGAATATTTATACATAGTTCTATTCCTTGCACGGCGCCTTTATAAAGTTGTTTAGAAAATAAAAATATAAATACTAAGCTAGATAATGAAAATATGCTGATAATATTTTTAAGTTTTTTCATAAATTTTTTAGTTCCTCCAAATTAATTGTCTTTTGCAATGTATATGCTTGTAAATTTTTTAATATAAATTAATGTTAAATTTTTATATTATTTTTTTTAAAAGGAGGCTAAAATTTGTCTCATAAAATTAATGGTTTGGCCAGAAAAATATCTAGAATATTAAATTTTGTTCCAAATACTTTAACAAATGACATAACTGTTACGTTATATTCCGATTATCAAGCGGTTATAAGTGGATATAAAAAAATATTAGTTTATGATGATAGTTTGTTAGTGGTGTCTGACGGTGAAAAGAATCTTAAAATTATGGGTTCAAATTTAGTGTTGGGAGATTTATTGCAAGACGAACTTATTTTAACAGGTCATATAATATCAGCTGAGTTTGAATATAAGGGAGGAAAAACATGATAGAAATTGTAAGATGGTTTTTAGGGTTTAGTGAGTTTAAAATAGAAGGAGATTTTAATAATTTTTTGTCTAAATTTCAAAAAAATATATGGCTGGTGCGAAAAAGGGGCAAGCTTGTTACTTCGCGTTGCATGACTAAAGATTATAGATATTTAAACAATGAATCTATTTATTGCGGTTGCTTTATAACCAAGTTTAGAGATTTTGGGTTTTTAAATTTTTTAAAAAAATATAGATTCCGTTTTGGGCTTTGTGTTGGCGTTTTGGTGTTCTTTTTGGCTATATTTATTTCAAATCTTTTTGTTTGGAATGTTGAGGTAAATGGCAACGCTTTGGTTTCCGATGAGCAGGTGTTTAAAGTTTGTGACGAAAATGGGCTTCATTTTGGGTCTTTTATAGGAAATATAGATGAAAAAGATATAGAATTTAAATTAAAGGAAAAATTTCCTGAAATTTCGTGGGTTAGTTTAAATAGGGTGGCTGGAAAATATGTTATAGAAATTAGTGAATCTAAAAGAAAGCCAGAAATAGTAAATTTTGAAGGCCCTGGAGAAATAGTGTCAAATTTTGACGGCGAGGTAGTATATGTTGAAGCATATAGTGGCACTCCTTTGGTTAATGTAGGCGACGTTATACATAAAGGCCAGCTTTTGGTGAGCAGCGTGGAAGAAATTAAAGGCAGAGATAACGTTATTATTTCGCCATCTAGTGCTAAAATTATTGCGAAGGTGCGCCACAAAAATGAAATACATTGCAACAAAAATAGCGTAATAGATCAGAAAACAGGCATTCAAAAGTTTGAAAAAAGTTTTTCGTTGTTTGGCCTTAAAATACCGTTAAAGCTAAACAGAAAAGATAAAAAAGTTGTAAAATGTAAGGAAATTTATAAACCTTTAAAATTGTTAGGTATACGGTTTCCAATTTTAATGCAAACAACCGTTTATGACGTATATGAGACGGTAAATTTGGCTAATGATATTAAAAATATAAAAAGAGTTTTGGCGTCTGAGGAGAAAAAATGGGAATTAAATGAATTTATGGGAAGCAAAATCTTAAATAGATTTTATAATTTTGAGGAGAATGATGATGAGGTAGTTTTAAAATCTGAATTATTAGTGGAACAACGTGTAGATAAAAAAGTTCCGTTAGATGTTGAAAGTGTGCAGAGTAGGTTGGAAAGCAAAAAAAGCGAAGATGAAGAGTAGTAGTTAATATTGTTTTTGTGCATTAAATTTATTTTTGTGATATAATATAATGCGTCTTAAATTTTTTTAAAGAGAGAGTTATATTTTATGGTTCAAGAATGTATAAATTTAGACGGAATTAATTTTGTAGATGGGTTATTTGGAAGCTATGATGAAAATATAAATTTATTGCAGGAAAGGTATTGTGTAAATATTGTAGTTAGGGGCGGAAAACTTAAAATTTTTGGTGAAGAAAAGGGTGTGTTTTTAGCTAAAAAGGCTGTGGAATACATTTTAACGAGTTTAAAAAGGGGTGAAATTTTAACTAAGCAAAATGTAGAATATATATTAAATTGCAATGGTGGTGAGCAACTTTCACTACCTGCAGACTCTTTTAAGGAGCAGATATGTGTAAATTTTAAAAATAAACCAATTTTAACTAAAACATTAGCTCAGAAGATATATTTAAATTTAATAGAAAAAAACACAATAACCTTTGCAGTGGGGCCTGCCGGCACAGGGAAAACATATATAGCTGTTGCTAAAGCAATAAACGCTTTTAAAAATAAGTTGGTTGATAAAATAATACTTACAAGGCCTGTTGTGGAGGCTGGGGAGAACCTTGGCTTTTTGCCAGGAGATTTTCAAAGTAAAATAGACCCATACTTAAGGCCACTTTACGATATTATAGAGCAAATTATAGGAATTGATAGCTTTAACAAATATTTAGAGCGCAGAAAAATAGAAATAGTGCCACTTGCCTATATGCGAGGCAGAACGCTGGGAGAAAGCTTTATAATATTAGACGAAGCTCAAAACACTACATTTACGCAGATGAAGATGTTTTTAACACGGTTTGGAAGTGGTTCTAAAATGGTGGTTACTGGCGATGTTACTCAAATAGATTTGGCAGATAGGAGCAAGTCTGGGCTTTTAGACGCTGTTAATGTGTTAAATGGGGTGGAGTCTATTGCTATAATAAATTTTGAAAATAAAGATATTGTGCGACATGAAATAGTGCAGAAAATAATTAGAGCATATGAAAGTAGCTCAAAATAGTCTACCTTTTAATTTTAAATATGTGTATTTTTTGCTATAATAACACTGGGGGGTTGAATTTGGGTTTTGTTAAGGTTTATTTTAGAGATGAACAATATGTTGTGAATTTTGGTTTTGAATTAAGGTATATTGTAGAGTTTTGTTGCAGGCTGGTTTTAAAGTTAGAAAGATTTTTAAAATCGGTTGAAATAAGCGTATTGTTTGTAGATAATAAAAATATACACAAATTAAATTTGAAATACAAAAATAAAAACAAGCCAACAGATGTGCTCTCATTTCCTACTAAAACTTTTGATGGGTATTTTGAATATGGTGGGGTTGTTGTTTTGGGCGATATTGTAATTTCTTTACAGCAAGCTTTTAATCAGTTAAAATTGTATGGCAGCAGTTGTTTTAACGAAGAGGTAGCGCGGCTTACAATTCATTCTGTGTTGCATTTATTGGGTTATGATCATGAAAATGGCGGTGTTAGCGCAGCTATTATGAGAAAAAAAGAAAAGATATTAAATGCTATAGTTAAAAGAAAGTTTAAATTTGAAAGAGCTAAAAATATATGAAAAATGAAATTAAAGAGTTACGAGAGCTAAAAAAAAGTTTTTTATATGCGTTAAAAGGCTTTTTTTATTGCATTAAAAATGAGCGTAATATGAGAATTCATATTGTGTTTGCTGTTTTTATGTTTACATTTTCTTTATTTTTTAAGTTAACCGGTTTGGAGTATGCAGTTTTATTTTTAACAATTGGCATGGTTATTTTTTGTGAAATAATAAATACTGCAATAGAGGCTTTGGTAAATTTGAGTTCTCCTGCTTATAATAGCCTAGCTAAAGTGGCTAAAGATGTGGCTGCAGGCGGGGTTTTTTTGTCCTCTATTGTGGCTGTTTTTGTGGGCATAGCTTTGTTTGGGAAGCCAGAAAAGCTTAATTGTGCTTTGTGTGTTGTTTTTAGCAGTTGGCATAGTGTTTTGTTGTTTGTTTTAATATTGGGGTTTGGAATTTTGTTTATATTTAAAAGTTTTAAACTCAAAATATCTAATAAGGCTATAGGTGTAGATGAAGTGAAAATATATAAGCCTAAGAAAAATAAGAATTTTAATTTTAAATATTAGTTTATTGAGGTAACATATGAACTTTAAAACAAAGGCAGTGGTTTTAAGGTGTAGAAGCTGTTCGGAAGATAGGAAATATTTGAGCTTGTTAACGTTAGATAGCGGAATATTAAACGTATTATTTAAAATAAGAGGTTCTATTACAAAATCTGTATATTGCAATGTTTATGTGGCTGGTTTTTATGAATTTAATCTTTTTAGGGGTAGATTTGGAATTATTGTAGACTCTGTTGAAAATATTGAGCAGTTTTTTAAGCTAAGGTATTCTCCTATAAGGTTTGCGCTTTCGCAATATTTTTGTGAGCTTAGCTATTTTTTAGGGTTATCTGGAAGGAATTTGTCGAGGCATTTAAAATTGCTTTTAAATGCTATTTGGCTTTTGGAGAAGGGCTGTTTGTGTTGCGAGTTTATAAAATTTGTTTTTGAATTAAAGCTTCTATCTATTTCTGGTTATATGCCAAATTTAGTTTGCTGCAAGTTTTGTTGTAGCTATGAAAATGATGTTATGTTTTTTTGTGCACGTCAGGGCTTTTTGGTGTGCGCGGATTGTGCTAATAAAAACAATAAAATGGCAGGCTTGGTTGAGCTTTCAAAAGCTTCGTTATACGCTATGCGTTATGTGGTTTATAAGGAAGATAGACACATTTTTAAATTTAAATTAGATAAAAAATATTTAATGTTTTTGTCTAATTTAGTAGAAAATATGGTTTTATTATATTTAGAAAAGGATATTATAACGTTAAAGATATATAAAGAATTAGTTGAAGGAGTTTAAAAGAAAGTATATTTAGCATTTTAGATATGCTCAAGAAATTTATATGTTGCGAAGATGTTAGTGAATAATATGTGTATTGAAATATGCGAAGCTTTTGTTATTTACAATTTTGAAAATATATATGGGTATGTGAGAGGTTTAAAAGTTTTATGGGGCGGTTTAAAAAAGCAGCTGAAATATTAGAATTTAGTAAAATTTTAGGTATGCTCAAGAAATTTATATGCTGTGAAGATACTAAAGATTTAGTTAATAATATATATTTTTCCACAGATGTTAATGTAGTGAATAATATGTGTAGTGAAACAGATGAAGCTTTTGTTATTTGTAAACGTTTCAATAGTCCTGTTTTTTTTAATATAAAGAATGTGAGTGCGGCTTATAAAAGAGCTGTTCGTGGCATTTATATGAATTGTGGAGATATATTGAATGTAGGCGTTGTTTTAAAGCAGGCTAGGTATTTAAAAAATTTTTATAAGAATTATGATGAAAATATTAACTATTTAGAAAAATATTTTGAGGGTTTGTATATAAATTTAGAGGTTGAGAAGTTAATATTTAAAAGTATAATTTCTGAAAATGAAGTTTCAGATGATGCGAGTGATGAGTTAAAGGCAATACGTAGCGGTATAAAAAAGCAGCATATAAAAATTAAAAATATATTAGAAGATTTTGTTAAGAGCAATAAAAAAAAATATTTACAAGATAGCATAATAACAATGCGTCAGGGAAGGCATGTGGTGGCTGTAAAGTCTGAATTTGTTAAAGAAGTGCCTGGCATAGTGCATGACGTATCTTCTAGTGGCGCTACTGTGTTTATAGAGCCATCTTTTGTGGTGGCTATAGATAATGAGCTTAGCGTGCTTAAAACAAAAGAGCAGAATGAAATTGTTAGAATATTAAAAAATTTAACAGATAGTTGCTTAGAGTTTACAGAATATATAAATAAAAGTTATAGCAATATTTTAAAATTAGACTTAATATTTGCAAAATCTAAGTTTGGTATTAGCATTAATGGCATAAAGCCTAATTTGGTGGATAGCGGAGAAATTTGTTTAAAAAAGGCGTGTCATCCGTTAATAGATAGCAATGTTGTGGTTCCTATAGATATTCAATTGGGCGGAAAATATAAAAATTTAATAATTACAGGGCCAAACACCGGTGGCAAAACTGTGGCTTTGAAAACGGTTGGGCTTTCTGTGTTAATGGCAATGTGTGGCTTTTTAATACCGGCTGCGCAAGGCAGCACCGTTTCTGTTTTTAAAGATATTTTAGTGGCCATAGGGGACGAACAAAGCATAGAGAATTCGCTTTCTACCTTTTCTGCGCATATGAAAAATATAGTTTTCATATTAAAGGTGGTTAACTCAAAATCTTTAGTTTTAATAGATGAGCTAGCTTCAGGCACAGACCCAGAGCAAGGAGCGGCGCTTGCTGTGGCTGTAGTGGAGGAGATATGCAAAAAAAATGCCACTTTAGCGGCAACTACGCATTATAGCGAATTAAAAACTTTTGCGTTTAAAAATGATTTGGTTAAAAACGCTAGTTTCGAATTTAATATATCTAATTTAGAGCCCACATATAAGCTGTTAATTGGCACTGCTGGTGGGTCTTACGCTTTTTTAATATCTAAAAAGCTTGGCATTAGTGTAAGTTTAATAGATAGAGCAAAGCAGTTTATGTCTAAAAAGAGTATATATTTTAATGATATGTTAGCAAAGCTCGAAAAATTTAGAAAAGATTATGAAAGAAAGTTTGCATTACTGAACAAAAAAAATTTAGAATTTAAAAAAGCCAAAGCTGAGCTAGAAAAAGAAAAAGAAAATTTAAGTTTTAATGTTAAAAACGCAATAGATAAAGCTAAAAAAGAGGCCACATATGTTATAGATAATGTGCGTTCTCAAGCAAACTTTATTTTAAACGAACTAAAAGATATAAAAAATAACATAAATAAGAAGGATGTTTCTAGTTTAATTGGGGCTACAAAATCTATAGTTAAAAAATCTATTTATGGCCTTTATGACAACGTAGACAGCTTAAATGGTGGTGTTGATGGCAAGGGTGAACATCATCCTAAAAATTTAAGTTTTGAGGTTGGAGATAGGGTGTTAATAACAGATTTGGAGCAAAAGGGAAGGGTGTTAAAAAAAGCGGATGTTAACGGCAAAGTTTTAGTGGAAATTGGCAATATAAAAACTCGGGTGAGTGAATTGGGTTTGCAGTTAATAGAAAAAACGAGTGTTAAAAAAACTAATGTTAACATTAATAAGGTTTTGCTTGGCAAACAAAAAAGAAATATAAAAACCGAAATAGATTTAAGAGGCTATAATGTTCAAGAAGCTTTGTTGGAGCTAGATAGGTTTATAGACGGTTGTGTATTAAATAATATTGGTATTGTTACAATAATTCACGGTAAAGGCACAGGCACATTAAAAAGAGCTGTTTTAGAGCATGTTAAGCTGCACCCTAACATATTATCTAGCAGGCTTGGAGTTTATGGTGAAGGGGAAGATGGCGTTACAATAGTAGAACTAAAGTGATTAGTTGCAATAATTATAAGAGTTTGGATAGTTGCCATTATCTTTAGATATCATTTTTGCATAGTGATGTGGCACTTTGCCAACAATTAGCGATTCAGATAGCATGCAGCTAGAATTTGCTTTCACTTCTGTGGAATGAAATGGTAAAAAGCCCACAACTGTAGCTTCAACGTTTATATGTATTTTATGTAATGTTTGGTTTATGCCTGCTTCTTGCAAGCTGCTAACAATTTCGGAGCTAGCGTGCCCTTTAGATGATATTTTTATTGGTATATTTGGGCCTCTAGAAGAAAGCCAAACTATGCCACTAAGCGAGCCAGAAGATATATATACATATTGTGAATTGAATTTTTCTAATGCGTCGTTTACCTTGTTAATTATTGCGTTGTGTATAATAGTTATTTGCCGTGCGTTTGTGAATATGGCAATAATATTGCCGTCGCTTGCTGTTTGTATTTTTACATAGTCGTCGTAGTTATAGCCATATTCTTCTATAGTTTGAGTTATTGCGTTGCTTATTTGTTCGGACGCGAATTTTTGAATTTCAAGTTCACATTTTTTGTATATGCTAGGTTTTAATTTTATATTTATGAATATTATAAAATATATAAATATTAATAAAAATAAAATTGATTTGAAGGTTAGCTTTTTTTTATTTTTTTTACTTCTTCTCAAAAAAACCACCTCATTATCAATTAGTAATATATTATGCAGCTATTCAACAAAATAGAAAAGTCTACAGCCCGAAATTTAGCTGTAGACTTTCACTTATATTTTATATATAAAAAAAATATATACAAAAACTTAATCAACGCACTATTTTAAAAAAATTTGAACATCTCGCGACATTTTTAAAAATAATACCCTCAATCAACATAGGTTTTATAAATAATATATAAATATCGGTATATACTAAACTATAACTTAAAACAAATCAAACTCACTATCTGTTATTTCGTAAATCTGTTTTAAACGTTTCAACAAAATCTGAAAAACATTCGTCATAGAGCGAATAAGCATCTTTTATGAAAGTTTTAAGAGAACCTTTCAATTTTCTGTATGCAAAATCTTTTAGTGATGTGTCAAAAACTTTTTTCATATTTTCAAATTTCTGAACTATCCTGTAAAACCTACGTGCAGCTCCAATTATATCTTCATTTGAACTGCTTTCAAGAATTTTTAGCTCGTTTAATAATATGTCTTTAAAACCAAGCAAAGTACAGCACATAGCGTCGAGTTTTGCAAAATCTTTGTCTTTGTTCATTTCTTCTTCATTTTTATATGTAGATTTTATTGCTATAATAACGTGATGATTAAATAAAAAATAACCATTTATAGTAGCATCTGTTAAGCCAAACTTGCTATTATCTTTTGGGATTACTTTAACCTGCTCAGAAACTTTATCCAATTTTGCATATGCATACGTATTAAAAGTAGCAGCCGAAAAAAATGCTATAACTATTGCTACAAAAAATTTTATTGCACTATCGATTATTATGTTTTTGCTTGTAAAATACCTTTCTTTTCTAACTTCCATTTAAACTCCTCCTTACCATGTAATTATATCTGTTTGCTATACACTAAAACTGTGCGTACAATTATTATATATTTTTTTTAACAAAGTGTCAACAATTTTTATTTTCTTGCTTAAAATAACATACATTTGAAATGCCGCATATTTCGCATGAAGGTTTTTTTGCTTTGCATATATCTCTTCCAAAATATACCATTCTATGGCAAAATTTTGTAGATTTTTCTTCTGGGATTAATTTTCTTAATTCTTCTTCTATTTTTTGTGGATTGGTTTTAAATGTTAGGCCTAGTCTGTTCACAATTCTACTGAAATGTGTGTCTACAACTATTGCGGGCTTTTTAAAAAGTTCGCCTAACATTAGGTTTGCAGTTTTTCTTCCCACTCCAGGCAGGGTTAGAAGATTTTTAATGTTATCTGGTATTTTGCAGTTAAAACTTTCTACTAGTTTTACACAAATTCCTACTATGTCGGCTGCTTTTTTGTTTGAAAGGCCGCATGGTGTTATTATTTTTTTTATATCACTTACATTGGCTTTTGCAAAAGAATATATTGTTGGGTATATTTTAAAAAGTGTTTTTGTTACAATGTTCACTCGTTTATCGGTGCATTGCGCTGAAAGCCTTGCTGCTATTAGAAGTTCGTGTGGTTTTTTATATTCTAACGAACATTTAGCATTTTCATATTTTTCTTTTAAATATTTTAATATTATATTAACCTTTTCATTTTTAGTCATTATTTTATTTTAATTTTGCTAGATGAAATACCTTTTTTCCTTTTTTTATTACTATTCCTTTTTCAAATTTTTCCTTTTCTACTAATTCGGTTGTGGAGCTTATTTTTATGCCGTTTATGCTTATTCCTCCTTGGGTTATAAGTGTTCTTGCTTGCGAATTAGATTCACATAAGCCGCACAAAACTAAAAGGTTTAATACACCTATTTTGCCTTCTTTAAAGTTTTCGTTTGTGAGCAGAGTTTTCGGCATATTTTCTTCGGTTGTATTTTTAGAAAACAAACTCTTTGCTGTGTTTAAAGCTTCTTTTGCTTTTTCTTCGCCGTGCACTATTTTTGTAACTTCAAAAGCTAAAATTTCTTTAGCAGCGTTTATTTCTTCTCCTTTTAATTGGCTCAATTTTTTTATTTCTTCTAACGGTAGGAAAGTTAAAAGTTTTAGGCATTTTATTGTGTCTTCGTCGTCAACATTTCTCCAATATTGGAAAAAATCAAATACGCTACACTTGTTTGCATCTAGCCATAGTGCACCTTTTTGCGTTTTCCCCATTTTCTTGCCTTCTTTTGTTGTTAATAGAGTAAATGTCATACCATATGCTTGTTTTTGTTTCACTCTGTGTATTAAATCTATACCTCCTAAAATATTGCTCCATTGGTCATCTCCTCCTAGTTGCAATACGCAGTTATAACTTTCATATAGCTTTAAAAAGTCGTAGCTTTGCATTAGCATATAGTTAAATTCTAAGAAGGAAAGCCCATTTTCCAAACGAGATTTTATGCATTCTGCAGTTAACATTCTATTAACCGAAAAATATCTGCCCACTTCACGCAGAAATGTTATATAGTTTAAATTTAAAAGCCAATCTCCATTTTTAACTATTATAGCATTATTATTGGAAAAGTTTATAAACCTTTCCATTTGAGTTTTAAACTTAGCTGCGTTTTCATTTATATCTTCTGGGCTTAGCATTTGGCGCATATCTGTTCTGCCTGTTGGGTCGCCCACCATTGTTGTGCCTGTTCCTAATAGTGCAATTGGCGTATTGCCAGCTTCTTGCAGATGTTTCATTGCTATTAATTGGAGCAGGTGCCCAACATGTAGGCTATCTGCTGTGGCATCAAACCCTATATAAAATTTGCATTTTTTATTATTTAAAATATCTCTTATCTCTTCTTCATTTGTGGTTTGAGCTATAAAGCCTCGCTCTTTTAATTCTTCAAAAATTTCCATTTTCATGAGAAACGTCCTCCTAAATTTATAAATCTTGCTAATAAAATTTAATTAAAATTAAATTTTAGTGTGGGGTAGGTTAAGTATAATTTTTTTTAGTATAATTTGCAATGTTTGCAAGTTAACTTTATTAGTTTGGTATTATAGCATATTTTTTTAAAATATTAAATAGCTATTTTTATTTTAAAATTAACAAATATTTAATTTCTAACTTTTTACATCTATCAATTTGTGTTATTTTATTGACATTTATGATATAATTAGATGCATACTTTAAAATTAAAAGGGGGAAAACTTAATGGAAGACGATAAGTTAAGCAGAAATCTAAAGTCTCGGCATATCCAAATGATAGCTATTGGAGGGTCTGTAGGGGTAGGTTTATTCTTATATTCTTCTAAAACAATACACACAGCTGGCCCGTGCGTGCTTATTAGCTATGGTATAATAGGGCTTTTGGTGTATGTAATTTTAAGGTCTTTAGGCGAAATGGCTGTGCATTACCCTGTGGCTGGCTCTTTTAGCGCGTATGCCACTAAATATTTAAGCCCGTGTTTTGGTTATATAACAGGCTGGAGTTACTGGTTTTTATGGGTGTTTGCTGTAATGACAGAAATAACAGCTATTGGTAACTATATGAAATATTGGATACCGAGTAGTGTTGTGCCCGGCTGGGTGTGGGCGCTTGTTTCGCTAATAATAATTACAGTTATAAATTTAACAAATGTTAAGCTTTTTGGCGAGCTTGAGTTTTGGTTTGCTCTTGTTAAGGTGGTAACCATTTTAGTTTTAATAGGCGCAGGCTTTATATTAACAATTGTGGCGCTTATTAATAGTGATAGCTCAATTGGAATTTCAAATTTATGGAAGTTTGGTGGATTTTTTCCAAAGGGTGTGTGGCCTTTTATTATGGTGTTAGGGCCAGTTACCGTATCTTTCATAGGCGTAGAATCTATAGGGCTAACTGCTGGTGAAGCTAAAGACCCAGAGAAGACTATGCCAAACGCAATAAATAAGGTTATATTAAGGGTTTGTATTTTTTACATAGGTTCTCTTTTGGTGGTGATGACGCTTTTTCCGTGGAACAGTGTAGACCCAAAAAGCAGCCCTTTTGTTATGGCTTTTGATAAGATAGGGTTGAAATCTGCCGCGGGGATAATAAATTTTGTTGTTCTAACTGCTTCTGTTTCTGCTTGTAATAGTGGGATATTTAGTTCTAGCAGAATGGCTTTAAACCTCCAACTTCATGGTTTTGCTCCAAAAATTATGGGCAGGTTAAACCAGAAGAATATACCTATATTTGCAGTTTTGTTCTCTACGTTTTTCATGCTTTTTGGCGTGGCTCTTTTTAAAGCAGCTCCAGATTCAGCATTTTCAATTTTGTGTCATATATGTTGCATAACAGGGCTTTTTATATGGGGGGTTATATTGGTTACGCAGATTAGTTTTAGAAAAAAATTAAATTCAGATGAGGTTAAAAGTTTAAAGTATAAGTCTGTGTTATTTCCATATGCCAACTATGTATGTTTGTTTTTTTTGGCAGCTATAGTTGTTATATGCGCGCTAAACCCAGATTATAGAGTGGCCGTTTTAATTGTGCCGCTGTGGATTTTTACATTGGCAATTAGTTATTATATTCAAAAAAAGGTGAAAGCCAAATCGTCTACTCTTTAACCTTTAATTTTCTGCCAGCTAGCTTCTTTTTTGAAAAATTTTTAACATTAACCTGTTTTGCTCGTTCTATTGCTAATGCATTATCTTCAACATCTTTTGATATTGTGGAGCCGGCTCCTGTGTAGGCATTTTTTCCTAGTTTCACAGGAGCCACTAAATTTGTGTTGCACCCAATAAAAGCTCCATCTTCAATTAAACATCTGTGTTTATTCACTCCGTCGTAGTTAATTGTGACTACGCCACAACCAAAATTTACATTTTTGCCAACGTCACTATCTCCAACATATGTAAGATGTGATATAGATGTGCCTGCCCCTATATTTGAATTTTTAACCTCCACAAAGTCACCTATTTTAACGTTATGTGATATATTACTATTTGGGCGTATATGGCAAAATGGGCCTATTGTTGTATAATCTTCAACATTGCTGCTATATACCTGGCTAGAATTTATTTTGCAAAAATTGCCTATTTTGCTAGCTTCAATTAGGGAATTTGGCCCTATTTTGCAACCTTCTCCAATATAAGATTCATTTATTATTGTGCCAGGTAATATTAATGTGTTTGCTCCTATTTTTACGTTGGGGTATATTAAAATGCCATCTATATTTATAAATTCTACGCCTTTTTTTATAAATTCTTTTATTATATTAATTCTAGCTATTTCGTTCACCTTTAAAAGCTCTAATTTAGAATTAACGCCAAACACTAAGTTTTCATTTAAAGATAAAAAACCAGACACCATTTTATCTTCTTGTAATAACAACTGTATGGCATCTGTTAGGTAATATTCATTTTGAACGTTTTTAAATGTTATTTTATTTAGAACATTGA
>CAMKFY010000003.1 GCA_946411985.1 uncultured Clostridiaceae bacterium | reverse complement strand
TATTCATAGCTTTTAAAATTCTATCACACCCACTCTGCACTGGCAGGTGGAAATGATAGAATATTTAAATATTCATTTACAGTATACTTTCTATTCATAGCTTTTAAAATTCTATCACACCCACTCTGCACTGGCAGGTGGAAATGCCTACAAACTTTGTTACAACTAGCAATAACATCTATTAAACTTTTCGAAAAATCTTTAGGGTGAGACGTCATAAACCTTATTCTAAAATTTCCGTCTATTTTATTTAGCTCATATAAAAGCTTTGCAAAACCATCTTTTACGTTTAAATCTTTGCCATATGAATTAACATTCTGCCCTAATAATGTTATATCTTTATAGCCATTTTCCACCAATTTCTTTACTTCATCCACTATAGCGGAAAAACTCCTACTCCTTTCTCTGCCTTTAACATATGGCACTATACAATAGCTACAAAAATTATTACAACCATAAATTATAGGCACCAAAGCCTTTATATGGCTACCTCTTAATGTTGGCAACCCTTCCTGCACAGACTCTTTATTAGAAATATTGCTATATATTCCTTTTTTATTGCATAGCGCAAAATATAAAAGCTCAGGCAGCTTATAAATAACATGCGGGCCAAATAGCAAATCTACGGCAGGAAAACGCTCCTCTATTCTTTGCTTAATATGCTCCTGCTGAACCATGCAACCGCAAATGCCAATGATTTTGTTAGTGCACACCTTTTTTAAATTTATTAAATTGTCTAAATGAGTAAAAACTCTACATTCTGCTTTTTCCCTTATTGCGCAAGTGTTTAATATTACAATATCTGCAAAATTAACATCAAAAGCTTTCGAAAAGCCTAATTCACTCAATATACCTTGTATTTTTTCGCCTTCAGCAATATTTCCCTGGCAGCCAAATGAATGCACGTAAAATGTGGGATGCTTTTCGCCAAACCTTAGAAGCAACATCTCTTTACACTTTTTCAAATACAAATTTTTATTAGAAACATAACTATATAAACAAAGCCCTTCCATAAAACAAAATCCCTTATTTCTCTATTCTGCTCAAACATCATTTCTTATTAAATCTTCTAGCGTTTGCCTTTTCACTGCTAAACTACAATTTCCATTTTCAATAAATAAAACTGCAGGAATTAAATTTCTATTATAGTTAGAAGACATAGAGTAATTATAAGCCCCTGTTGCAAACATAGCCAAAATATCCCCTTTTTCAGCACGTTGCAACAAAACGCCTTCGCCCAACAAATCTCCACTTTCACAACACTTACCAGCAATAGAAACCTTCTCCAACTTTTCTTCAGATGCTTTATTAGCCAAAGTAGCCTCGTATAAAGACCCATAAAGTATATAGCGCGGGTTATCTGTCATACCGCCATTAACCGATACATATTTTATATCTTTATCTATTTCTTTTCTACACCCTACAGTATATAGCGTAACCCCCGCCTGAGCTACTATATACCTGCCAGGCTCAAATATTAAAAAAGGAAGGCTCAAACCGTAATCACTAGCTTTGCTCTTAACCAACTCGCAAACACTCTTTATGCAACAATCAATATCAAAACTTTTATCTGTTTGCAAATATCTTACTCCAAAACCGCCACCCAAATTTAACTCTAAAAGCTCATTTTGCGTTTTAATTTTAACATCTTTAATAAAATCCATCATAATTTCTGCAGCCAACAAAAACGGCTCAACTTCAAATATTTGCGAACCAATATGACAATGAATTCCTAAAAGGTTTACATTTTCAAGCTCCATGGCCTTTTTAACAGCTTCCATAGCCTCGCCATTTGCAATATCAAAACCAAACTTAGAATTTACACTCCCAGTTGTAACATATTTATGAACATGAGCATCTACTCCAGGCTTTAGCCTTAAAAGAATATCTGCCACCACACCCTTTTTCTTTGCAATGTAGTTAAGGGAATTCAATTCCGTTATATTATCCACCACCACTCTGCCAATTTTATTTTCAAGAGCATATTCAAGCTCATCTTCCGTTTTACTATTCCCATGAAAATATACCTTTTTGCTGGGAAAACCAGCCTTAATAGCAGTATACATCTCGCCAATTGAAACGGTGTCCACTCCCATATTTTCTTGCTGCATTATGTTATATATTTTTTTACAACAAAAAGACTTGCTAGCAAAACATAAAAGAGCGTTATTGCCATAATATTTATTAACAATACTGGCTAAACGTTCGCAGTTTTTACGCACCACGTAAATATCCATAACATATAAAGGAGTGCCATATTCATTAGCAATATCTATAGCGTCTACTCCGCCTATTGTTAAATGCCCTTTTTTGTTTACACTCAAATTTTCACAAACAAACATTTTAAAAATTCCTTTCAAACTAAACTTTTAAACATCGCAAACCCTCTCTATAACCTGCCTTAACTCGTTTTCGCCCTGCCCGGTTTTGGAAGAAAATAATATAACCTGCAAATTTTTCAAAAATGAAAAATCTTTCTTAGTGGCTTCAAACACAGCTTGCAACTCGCTATTTTTTAGTTTATCTGCCTTACTAAGCACCACAACAAAATAAAGTTTGTTATATACTAAATATCGCACCATATCAAAATCTAATTCTTTACAACCTCGCCTGCAATCTATAACAACTACGCAAAAAACTATATTGCGCTTAGAAGAAAAATAACCCTGCGCTAAATTATCCCACAACTTCCGCTTACATTTAGCAATTTTAGCAAAACCATAACCTGGAAAATCTACCAAATATATGCCTCCAACACTATAAAAATTTATAGATATTGTTTTGCCTGGAACATTACTAACCCTTGCTAATTTTTTCCTACCACAAAGCCTATTTATAAGAGAAGATTTGCCAACGTTAGACCTGCCAACAAAAACTACTTCCTTTTTGTTAGATAAGAAAAGCTGATTTTCTAAATAGCAAGACTTTAAAAACGATGCATTAGAAAAATTCATATTACATAGACCTTGCACTTTTTGTAGAATTTTTACTACTAGATTTTAAAGTTTCTTCGCCACCAGAAACATCTTGAGCTAAAGCATATTCTAAAACTTGGTTTGCAGTTTTACATGGTATAAATTTAACACAATTTTTTACAATATCATCTACCTCTTCTAAATCTTGCAAATTATCTTGTGGTATAAGCACAGTAGTAATACCAGATTTATAGGCCGCCATAGCCTTTTCTTTTAATCCACCAATAGGCAAATCTCTGCCTCTTAAGCTTATTTCACCTGTCATTGCCACATCTTTACGAACCGGCCTATTCGAAAGAGCAGACACCAAAACAGTAGCTAAAGCCACCCCAGCAGAAGGCCCATCTTTTGGCACAGCTCCTTCTGGAATATGAATATGAATATCTTTATTTTTATGAAAATCTGCAGATATATTATACTTTGAAGCCACAGAGCGAACAAAACTAATAGCAGTGCTGGCAGACTCCTTCATTACGTCTCCCAAATTTCCTGTTAACTGCACAGTGCCTTTGCCTTCCATTATGCCAGCCTCAATTTGCATAAGCTCACCGCCAACACTAGTCCACGCCAGGCCATTAACAAGCCCCACCTCATCTGTTTTGGAAATAACCTCATTTATATATTTTCTGCAACCTAAATATTCCACTAAATTTTTATCGGTGAACTTTATGGCCTCACATTTGCCATCTAAAAGCTTCCTGGCGGCCTTTTTTAGCAAACTGCAAAGCAGCTGCTCAAGCTTTCTAACTCCGGCCTCTTTCGTATAACCTTCAATAATTTCATATATTGCTTTATCGGTTATTTTAACATTTTCATTTACCAAACCACAAAATTCTTTTTGCTTCGGCCACAAATGTTCCTTCGCTATATGAAATTTTTCCTGAGAAGTGTAGCTTAACAAATCTATAACCTCCATTCTGTTAAGAAGTGGCTCGGGAATGGAAGAAGTAGAATTTGCAGTAGCAATAAAAAAACAATCAGACACATCAAACGGCACTTCAATGTAATGGTCTACAAATTCATTATTCTGCTCAGAATCTAAAACTTCGAGCAAAGCAGAAGAAGGGTCTCCTTTATAGCTCTCACTCATTTTATCTATTTCGTCTAACAAAATCAATGGGTTTTTATATTTAGATTTTATGATGCCGCTTATTATTCGCCCAGGCATAGCTCCAACGTAAGTTTTTTTATGCCCTCTTATATCAGATTCATCGTTTATGCCGCCAAGCGATATGCTAACAAACTTCCTGCCTATGGCCTCAGCTATAGATTTTGCTATAGAAGTTTTGCCCACACCAGGAGGGCCAACCAAACACAATATCTGCCCTTTAATATCTGGGTTAAAATTTCGAACAGCCAAATTTTCCAATATTACTTCTTTAACCTTTTTTAAACCAAAATGCCTCCTATCTAAAACTTTACTAGCTTTATTTAGGTTAATGGTTTCCTTTGTTTTGCTATCCCACGGCAATTTTAACACGGTGTCTAAATAATTTGTTATAACGTAGGCTTCATGAGAAAGCTCAGACATCCTATCTAACTGTTTAGCCTCTTCAAACAATTTTTCTCTAGTTTGCATAGGCATATTTTTAACATTGCCTATCTTATTCATGTAAGATATGCTTTCGCAATTTGAGCTCTGCTCACCTTCGCCAAGCTCTTCTTGAATAGCCTTAACCTGCTCTTTTAAAAAATAATTCTTTTGGTTTTTCTCCATTCTGTTTTCAATTTTTTCTAACATACTCTTTTCAATCTTTGTTATTGCAACCTCATTTGCCAAAATTTTTAACAACATCTGCAGCTTTTTTTCAAAAACATTTTCCTCTAACATATCTTGCTTAACAGAAAATTTAAACGGCATAAACCCAACTAGCGCTGTAAATAGCTTAACTGGGTTTTGCTCAGACTCTACTAAGCTCAGAAAATCTTTAGACACACTAGAAACAACAGAGCAATATGAAGAAAATTTTCTTTTAATAGCTCTTAAAGTAGCATAATACCTCTCATCACGTTTAATAGCCAATTTCTCCACAACACGAGATATTTTGGAAAACATAAACCTATCATCTTGAAAAAACTCAACAATTTTAGCCTTATATTTCCCATGAACCAAAAGCTTATAGTCATTATCTGAAACCCTATGAAACTGTTTTATTTCACAAACTGTCCCCACATTATACAAATCTGATTTTTCTAAATCAGACATTTTCAAAACATTCTGAGCCACCAAAAAAATTTTCTTATCATTTTTTATTGCTTCTTTAATAGAATCTATAGATTTTTTCCTGAATATATCTATATTTACTACACCTTTTGGAAAAACAACAACTCCTCTTAAAGGCAATAAAGGAAACATTTTTTGGTTGTTTTGTTCTACCATTATAACATATTTCTCCTTTTTGAATAGGGTCTTAATATTTTTTAAATATATTTCTAGTAAACTAAATTATAATAGAAATAAAATAAATTTGCAACTTTTTGTTTTATTCAAAATATCTATATATTAAAAATACTACTAGCATTATATTATAAATATTTAACAATAGAATAATATTAAAAAAATAAAAATAGCCATTCACAACAACTGCAAAGGCTAATAAATTATAAAAAAATGTTATTTGTTTATTATTTTATGTATAAAACCTTCAACATTAGCACTATTATTTTCACGCTCAATTTTTCTATTTAATATTTCAACCTTGTTAAAATATTTTTTTAAATTGCCTTTACAAGATAAAGCTAGCTCATATTTCATTTTTCTGGAATCCATACAAAATGCCCTCATTTCTCTAAAGAATTCACAACCACAGTGTATTAGTGTAACAAATATTTTCTAAAAAAATAGTAAAAATTTGAAACACTAAATCTGCAATTTAGGCACACATTAAACTCCGCCAAATTTAAATTTTCTAACACTGCCCCCACAACACATATTTTAACAAAATATTGCATATTATTCAAATAATAACACAAAATATATGAAGATGTTTTATTTTTTGAGTTAAAGCCATTTTTTCTTCTTAAAGAAAAGCAAACAAGAAATTACTATAACTATGCATATAACAACAACAAAAGGATACCCATTCTTTAGGCCAAACATATTTGTAAAGTTCATGCCAAACCACCCAGTTATAAGGTTTAATGGCATAAAAATAGAAGTTATAACAGTAAGCATTGTAATAATATGGTTTTGCTTAATATCTAAATGAGATTTATACAAATCTTGCACCTGCAATGTATAATCTCGCACAGAGGCAGATATATCTCTTAATCTTTCTATTCTATTTAGAAAAAGGTGGAAATACCGTATATTTTCAGACCTGAAAAAATTATTTTCATTTTCCTCAAAAATTTGACCCAAATCTAAAAGCTGCTCATAATGATTTTTCAAATCTCGCACATCACCACGCATATCGTTAACCCTGTTTGGGTCTAGCTCTTCATCTCGTATTATTGTATGCTCCATCATTGCAAGCTCACGCTCATAACTTTCCATAAGCCTAAAATCGTTTTTTATAATATAATCTAAAAAATCATATATAAAGCGCTCCAAACTCGGGAACCGCCATTTTCTGTTATTTTTAATGCTATATATAATTTTTTTAACCACACCACTATCATCTATGAAAACTATACCTTGCTCATCTAACGCAAACGCAAACTTAAACTCCTGTGTTAAATTTTCTCTATTTGGAATACAAAATGTGCCTGTTAAAGAATCATAATTAACGTCAGCTGTTGTGGTTAAAATTTCAGACGTGTCTAAATCTATATCTATTCCAAAACCAAAACTATCTTTTTTTGAACGCCATTCTTTAGAAGTAAGCACAGCAACGTAATTTTTATTATCTCTCTTAATATAATCTTCACTAATTTTTTCTAACTTTTCATTTATTGCAAAATACATAAATTTCTCACCACTCTTTTTACATGAGAAAAGAATAACTTTATAAAACAATAAGATTATACTTTTTTCATTATATAATTAAATATAAAAACCCCCTTGTTGGCTAAAACAACAAGAGAGCACACACAAAAACATCCATACCAAATAACGAATATTTCCTAAAAATCATACACCAATTTAACACATAAACATAGGTTGCCAACTAAAACCAACACACACTATTATACGAAAAATTCACGAAAATGTTAATTTTCACCATAATAAGCCTTTTTAAACATATCTTTTATTTCGCTAATTAAAGGGTACCGCGGGTTTGCCCCAGTGCATTGGTCATCAAAGGAACACTGTGACATATCATCTAAACTCTTCAAAAAGTCTTCCTCAGCCACGCCATAATCTCTAATTGTAGGCTTTATGCCCACATCGCGCTTTAAATTTTCAATTGCCTCTATAAACTTGTTTAATGTGTCAATATCATTTTCACCCTTTATGCCCAAAAACTCAGCGCATTCACAATACCGCCTCAAAGCATTAGGATATTTATATTGCGGAAAGGTTCCCATCTTTCTAGGGTTCTCATCTGCGTTAAACCGCATAACTATTGTTATTAAAAGCGCATTTGCAATACCGTGCGGCAAATGGTGGAACGCGCCCAATTTATGCGCCATAGAATGACACACTCCCAAAAAAGCATTAGCAAAAGCCATTCCTGCTTGAGTGGCAGCCTGAGCCATATTCTCCCTAGCCTCCACGTCAATTGGCCCATCGTTATAAGCTCTTTTTAAATATTTAAACACATTCTTAATAGCTACAAGACACAAACCATCTGTGAAACCAGTGGCCATAACCGAAACATAAGCCTCCAAAGCATGAACTAAAGCATCTATTCCAGAAGCACTAGTAAGCCCCTTTGGCGCATTCATCATTAAATCTGCGTCTACTATTGCCATATCTGGCATTAACTCATAGTCTGCTAACGGGTATTTTATGCTTGTTTTTTCATCGGTTATTACTGCAAAAGGAGTAACTTCAGAGCCCGTTCCTGCACTAGTAGGGCATGCTACAAAATAAGCCTTTTTACCCATTTTAGGATAGGTGTACACCCTTTTTCTAATATCCATAAACCGCATAGCCAGATTATTAAACTCAACATCTGGGTTTTCATACATCACCCACATAATTTTAGCGGCATCCATAGCAGAGCCCCCACCAACAGCTATTATAACATCTGGCTCAAAACTACGCATACCTTGCACGCCACTCAGAGCACAAGCAATTGTAGGGTCTGGCTCTACATCATAAAAAGTGTGATGCACTATTCCCATATCATCTAAATAGCTCGTTAAATTTTTAGTATACCCATTTTTATAAAGAAACCTATCTGTAACTATAAACGCCCTGCTTTTATTTAACACCTCTTTTAACTCTCTTATGGCTACTCCCATACAACCCTTTTTAAAATAAACCTTCTCAGGAGCTCTAAACCAAAGCATATTTTCTCTCCTCTCCACCACCTTCTTAATATTAATAAGGTTTTTAATTCCAACATTGTCTGAAATAGAATTTCCTCCCCAAGAACCACAGCCCAACGTTAAAGAAGGTATATGTTTAAAATTATATATATCACCTATAGCGCCCTGAGCAGAAGGAGTATTCACCATAACGCGACATGTTTTCATAGCAGACTGAAACCTAAAAAGCTTATCACGCTCTTTTACAGCGTCTAAATATATTGAAGAAGTATGCCCTATGCCACCGAATTCCACCAAAGTTTTAGCCTTTTCAACAGAATCTTCAAAATTTTTCGCCTTATACATAGCAAGAATAGGAGAAAGCTTCTCATGCGCAAAAGCATCACTTTCGCTAACCTCATCTATTTCTCCAATTAAAACTTTAACATCCTCATCAACCTCAAAACCAGCCAAGCGAGCTATAACACAAGGCTTCTGCCCAACTATTTTGGCATTCAACATTCCATTTATTAAAATTATACTGCGCACCTTTTCAAGCTCATCTGGCTTTAAAAAATAACAACCACGCAACAAAAACTCACACTTTACCTCGTCATATATGCTAGCGTTAACAACGCAAGACTGCTCCGAAGAACAAATAAGCCCATTATCAAACGTTTTAGAATGAATTATAGACATAACAGCCATTTTAATATCACAAGATTCATCTATAACTGCAGGAGCATTGCCGGCGCCCACGCCAATAGCAGGCTTACCCGAAGAATAAGCAGCCTTAACCATGCCAGGGCCACCTGTGGCTAAAATAATATCTGCTTCTCGCATTAACATATTCGTGAGCTCTAAAGAAGGCTCATCTATCCACCCTATTATTCCATCTGGAGCGCCAGCCTGCTTAGCCGCCTGCAACACTAATTTTGCAGCAGCAATTGTAGACTTTTTAGCTCTTGGGTGGGGAGATATAACTATGCCATTTCTTGTTTTTAACGATATTAAAGCCTTAAAAATAACAGTTGAAGTTGGGTTTGTTGTAGGTATTATGCCAGCCACAACCCCAATTGGCTCAGCCACTTTGGTATAGCCAAAAGCACTATCTTGCTCCAATACTCCGCAAGTTTTAACATTTTTATATTTGTTATATATATATTCAGAAGCAAAATGATTTTTTATCACCTTGTCTTCCAAAACTCCCATTTTAGTTTCTTCAAAAGCCATTTTAGCCAAATCTATCCTTTTACTGTTGGCCACCATAGCCACATTAAGAAATATTCTATCTACCTGTTCTTGAGTGAATTTTGAAAACTCCTCTTGAGCCTGCCTTGCTCTAAACAAAACAGCCTCTAAACTCTCAACACTATTCACAACATCCATTATAAATCTCCCTCTCATAAACCAATAAAACTAACAATAAACAAAACACGCCAACCGCCTAACGACGTTCAAAAAAAGCCTTAGGATGTGAACATATGGGGCAACTCTCAGGC
Source organism: uncultured Clostridiaceae bacterium (assembly GCA_946411985.1). Lineage (GTDB taxonomy): Bacteria > Bacillota > Clostridia > Oscillospirales > Ruminococcaceae > RUG12519. The sequence continues at coordinate 22,453 of CAMKFY010000003.1, read as the reverse complement.
GGCTTCTTGCCAAAATGAATATGCCCACAGTTTCTACAAATCCAGCAACATTCCTCTTTTGAACTAAACATTTCATCATTTTCTAAAAGTTTTATTATTTCATTATATATGGCCTCGTGCTCTTTTTCTATTTTTGCGACGCCCTCAAAAAGCTTAGCCACATCATTATAACCTTCTTGCCTAGCCTGTTCAGCAAAATTTTTATACATTGTTTCCCACTCAAAATGCTCGCCGCCAGCTGCAGACTTAATATTTTCTAAAGTATCAGGCATACCATCATTCAATATTTTAAACCAAATTTTTGCGTGCTCTATTTCGTTATGAGATATAACATCTAACACAGCAGCAACATGTTCATAACCATCCTTTTTCGCCTTGCTAGCATAATACATATACCTCAAAGCTGCTTGAGCTTCTCCTGCAAACCCTTCTTTAAGATTTTTATGTGTATTACTTCCCTCTTTTATGTTCATTAATGGCATAACCAAACCTCCTTTTAAAACCTTGCTCTCATCAAGTGTAATTATATACAAAAGGTAGTGATTTGTCAATAAGTGCATTAATTAAAGATATATTTTTTAATTTGAAAAGACATATTAAACGGCCTAACATCATAAATTTATAAAAAAAATATAAGATTCTTTATATTAGAAAAAGGAGGAAAAACATGAAATCAAATTTATCTTATGAAACAGTAAAAATAAACAAAATAATCTTTAATAGAAACTTAGAACAAACGGTGGACTTTGAATATCAACTACCAGACTACTACACTGGAATATTTAAAGTGTTAAAATTTAACCTAGAACCGCACATAAACTCCTGCAAAGTAGCAAATAAGCAACTTATAATTGAAGGAAATTCTGCAGTTAAAATTCTTTACATAGACGAAGAAAATGGAGATATAAAATCTATACACCAAAATATACCTTTTTCTAAAACAGTAAACCTAGAAGAAGACACAAACGACGCTATAGTATTTTATAATGCAAAAACTGGTTATAAAAATTGCAAAATACTGAGCTCTAAAAAGATAGAAATAAAAGCAACGCTAAACATATATGTTAAAATACAAGCACAAAAAGAAGAAAATATTTTGAAAAATTCAAATAACAATAGCGTACAACTAAAAAATAGCATCGCCCGCATAACCTCCAATCAGATATGGACAAATCAGCAATTTAACATAAACGAACAGGTAGAATTTGACGCTATAGCAAAAGAAATTTTAGACGTTAGAATAAACATAGAAGACGATGAATGCAAAATAATTACAAATAAAATAATATCTAAATCTATAGCTCATATAGAAATTTTATATTGCTCAGAGGCAAAAAATTCTCTAATAATTCAAAAAACATCTATACCAATAAACAACATAATAGATATGCCAAACATTAACGAAAACTATATATATACAATAAACTACGATATAATATCTACAAATTTTGAAATTCTACAAGAAGGAAAATTTTTAAATGTGGAAGCAAATGTTGTAATAAATAGCTACGGAAATTTATATGATGAAGTAGAAATAGTAACAGATGCTTTTTCAACAAAATATGAGCTGCAACCAATAACAAAAGAATTTGCGCACCATATGACAATTTCAAATATAGATAAAGAAATTATGCTAAAAGAAACAATAGATAATGTTAATATTTATAAATTGTTTGACGTAACTGCAAACATAACAGATTTAACATATTCTCAAAATGACAAAAATATTGAATTTAAAGCAAAACTAAACTTCAATGCCTTGGGCCTTAGCAAAGAAGACACCTTAGAAACATATTCTAAACTAATTCCCATAGAATTTAAAGTAAGTGATAAAAATATAAAACCAAATTTAACAAATGTTAACATAAGCAGCATAACACTAATAAACAGCAGCTCAAATTTAAAAGATGATAATACTTTAGATGTTAAACTTAATTTTAAAATAAAAGGCTTTATTTCCATTAATGAAACATTAAATGCAGTTACCGATTTAAATTTAGATGAAAATAAATTAAAAGAAAAAACTAAATCTGCTTTAACATTATTCTACCCCAAACCTGGAGATGAAGTTTGGAGCATAGCAAAACATTTTTGCACATCCCCCAAAGCAATAATGGATGCAAACGGTTTAGAAGAGGAAATTATTAGAGAAGAGGTAATGTTAATAATACCTATAATGTAAATTAATAATAAAATAGTTAAAGCCGCCAAAATTAAATATTATAGGCGGATTTAATTATGTTTAATTGCATATTGCGGACATCTAACGCATAAATTTAAAGAAGGAATAATAAAAAATTGCTAAGAAAGAAGCAATAAATAAGGAGGAACTTTTATGGAACAAAGCCTTTATCGTGATATAGCAATGCGAACAGGAGGAGATATATATATAGGCATTGTGGGCCCTGTTAGAACTGGTAAATCTACATTTATAAAAAAATTTATGGAAAAAATGGTAATTCCCCATATAAACAGCGAATATAGAAAGCAAAGAGCTAAAGACGAACTACCACAATCTTGCGCTGGAAAAACAATAATGACAACAGAACCAAAATTTATACCAGAAGAAGCAGTGCAGCTAAATATAGAAAACAATGTAAATTTTAAAGTGCGTTTAATAGATTGCGTTGGTTATATAGTGCCAAGCGCACTGGGATATATTGAAAACGGAGCTCCTAGAATGGTGCGCACCCCATGGTTTGAAAAAGAAATACCATTTAATATGGCTGCTGAAATAGGCACAAAAAAGGTTATAACGGAGCACTCCACAATAGGCTTAGTTATAACAAGCGACGGAAGCATAAGTGATATACCAAGAGAAGAATATGAAGAAGTAGAAACTAAAGTTATAAACGAGCTAAAAGAAATTAAAAAGCCTTTTGTTGTTCTTCTAAACTGCAAAAGCCCAAGCTCGCCATCTGCAACAGCAGCATTAAAATCTATTAAAGAAAAACATAATGCAGACGTTGTAGCTTTAAACTGCCTAGACCTAAACGAAAAAGACATAAACAATATATTGCAAAAAATACTGCATAGGTTTCCTATAAAGCAAATTAATATAGAAATACCAAAATGGGTTACAATGCTTGAAAAAGATCATTGGCTTAAAAACGATATATATGACCATATAAAAACTGCATTCAATAGAAAAATATTTATTAAAAATATGCCCACTTTAACAAAAGAAGTAGAAAAATCTGAAAATATTGTAGAAGCAAAATATGAAAATGTAGACCTAGGCACAGGCATAGCAAATATAAATATTAAAGTTGAAGAAAACCTTTTCTACAAAATATTAGGCGAAGCCACAGGCATTAAAATAGACGGCGAATCTGGGCTTATGCCATGCATGATAGAGCTTGCAAAAATAAAGAAAAAATACGAAAAGGTGGCAAGTGCCTTAGAAGAAGTAGAAGCTACAGGCTACGGAATAGTTATGCCAACACTAGAAGAGCTTTCCTTAGAAGAGCCTAAAATAGTAAGGCAGGGCGGGAAATATGGCGTTAAACTAAAAGCACACGCCCCATCAATACATATGATGAAAGCTAGCATAACAACAGAAGTAAACCCAATAGTTGGCTCCGAAAAACAATCTGAAGAGCTAGCAAGATATCTACTAAACGATTTTGAAGAAAACCCACAAAAAATATGGGAATCTAACATATTTGGAAAGTCTTTACACGAGCTCGTTAACGAAGGGCTACACACAAAGCTTTATAGAATGCCCACAGACGCTAGAATAAAACTGCAAGAAACTGTAGAAAAAATAATTAATGAAGGCTGCAACGGCCTTATATGCATAATAATATAAAAAACAAATATTTAAAATAATTTATTAACAATTTTTTTAAATATTCGCCATAAAAAAACAGCAGAATTATATTGAATAATTTTGTTGTTTTTTGTTATACTAAAGGTGGCGGTGTGAGCCTTAGGCTTAGTGCCAAAAATTTAATTTTTATATTGAATGGGGTTTAAAATGAATTAAGAAAGTAAATGTATTAAAATTTTTAAGTTACGCTTGTTTTTTTTGTAGTACGTTAGGATGTGGTGTTTCTTTGGCAATGGAAGCGCCAGAAAAAACTATTTCGATTTCACAAACTAACGTAACACAACAATATGATGATATGGTGGCAGACGTAAAGCCATGGGAAACTTTTAAAATAACACAACAAGAATATGAAAAAGAACTACAAGATTTAGTTAAACAAAAAAGTGCACATCTTAGCAGTAAAAACGATAAGGAAATGTATAGGTTGATGGCTAATGATGGCATAAATATGTTTAGAATATATTTCCAGGGTATGGCTTTCTTGATAGAAAAAGATGATGCTATAGAAAATATAAAAAGATTTATACAGGGTATGGTAATTAGAAGTTTAAAAATAAAATACGATAAAAGCTTACATGAAAATCCAGAGCTCCCGAGTGATATGATTATGTGCATATATGACGGCTGGTTTAATTTAAGATATCACCGTTCTATTGAAGGGGTTGAAGTGAGGGCTGGTAGTAGTTCAAATGAAGAATCTTTAGCAGCAGGCATAGCAGATTATGAAAGCCAACTTAAAGACCCTGAATATAAAGGGAACGAAGAAAGAATAAGGGAACTTTATAATAATTGCAAATTGTCTTTGAAAATATCTAAAGACGTAAAAGAATTAGTTAAAACAATGCTTAGCAAAGACTTTTTAGAAGATATACATAATAGAATGTTAAATGCTGTTAAACAAAGAAGTGCAAAACTAGAAAAAATACAAGATTTAAGCTACGAATTAAACCAAGCTCAGGTAAAAGCTAAGTTAATAGAAGGCGAAAAGTTAGCAAAAAAATCTAAGAATAAATAATTAAAATAATAAAGCCCACCTTTTAAAATGAGGTGGGTTTTCACTGCTTAAAATAAGAATTCATATTAATTTAACACATAAAAATTCTTTTAATAAAATAAATAATTATGTTACTTTATGGCATAACGATACTGTTAACTTATTTAAAATTGCGCAGGTTAAAATATATAAAAACATATATGCAGCTGAGTTTACATAAATAAAAAAATATCTAAAATGTTTACATTAGCTATTATTTTTGGTTTAAATTTAGCTATTGTAATAGAAAGCACTGCCCAACAAGTTAATAATAAGGAAAATTATACTAAAAAAGAATATGATGTTTTCAATTTAATTGCAGCGAAAATAACAAAAACATTAGATGAAGAAATAGAAAAAGATAGAAAAATTGCGAAAAACTTTAAAGACGAAAGAACAGCTATATCCAAAGCTAACAACCGCTCCAACTTACAACACACCAACTACAAAGGCAAAATGCTTGGCGTAGTGTGCACATCAACATATAAACTAGACTATTGCCGGAAGAAAATAGGCAAAATAAAACAAAAAATAAAACATACCAAGCTGAACGTAAAACTTTAGATTATAATTTTAAAAACAGAAATACATTAAACAATGAATTAGTTAATAAACATACTCATTCGCTGCAAATAGATAACCTTATTAAAGATTTTATAAACAATATATTTACGAACAAAAATCTTAAAACTCTCGAATAAATATACAGAAAAAAACACAAACAAAAAGGTTGGCTATTTCTATAGCTAACCTTTTTTGCAAACATTACATCCAATTTTAAATATTCAAAGCTATTGTTAGTATTATTGACATAATCTACGTTTTATAATATATTTTATGTTGTTAAAAATATAATTTTTCAAACTGTGAATGGAGTTTTTACTATGAACTTAAACGAAAAAAAAGATTTTATATCATTTTTAATAGATTCTAATATATTAATCTTTGGTGAATTTACTACAAAAAGCGGCAGAAATACACCATACTTCATAAACACTGGAAATTTTAAATATGGCAAGCAACTAAACACATTAGGCAAATTCTACGCCAAACTTATAATAAATAGCAATGTGAGCTATAGTGCAATGTTTGGGCCAGCATACAAAGGCATACCACTTGTAGTTAACTGCTGTAACCACCTATATAGCGAATATAACATTAACAAGCCTTTCTTTTTTAACAGAAAAGAAGAGAAAGATCACGGTGAAGGCGGCACTTTTATAGGATATATTCCAAAAGATAACGAAAAAATAATAATAATTGAAGACGTGCTAACAGCAGGAACAGCTATAAAAGAGGTACTCCCAAAAATAAAGCATAAATATAAAATAATATGCAACAATCTATTCGTTTTGGTGGATAGGTGTGAGCTTGCAAAAGAAAAAAATATTAAAGCATCTGTAGAACTAGAAGAAAACTATGGAATAAAAGTTCACTCATTAATTAACATAAAAGATATAATAGAATATATTAAAAATAATGAAAAATATGCAAAATATATAGATAAAATTTTAAAGTATACAGAAAGTTACTGCATACTTTAAAACACTGTGTAACTGAGCCTATAAGCCGAGTTCTGTTGTTGTGGTAATCTATCTTCACAATGCGTCGCCGCAATGTTCTAGCCATCTTTCGAAAACGCCGGACCAGCGATATTTTCTGCTGATGTTGCACCAAATAGGGTTTACATGGCAACACAGTCTCCTGTGTTCCGGTGAGCTCTTACCTCGCCTTTCCATCCTTACTCAAACAAAAGTTTGGGCGGTTTATTTCTGTTGCACTTTCCCTAGAGTTGCCTCCGCCTGCCGTTAACAGGTATTTTTGTCCTGCGGTGCTCGGACTTTCCTCACCTTTTAAAAAGGCGCTACCACACAGCTCACTTACACAAACTTAATTTTAGCAAAATATATATAACGTGTCAATTTAAATATTTCCTAAAATGCTAGCTCTAACGTTTTCATACCCCGGCTTACCCAAAAGAGCAAACATATTTTTTTTATAACTTTCCACGCCTGGCTGATTAAAAGGGTTTACCCCTAAAAGGTAGCCAGACATGGCGCAAGCCTTCTCAAAAAAATATATAATATAACCAACCTCAAACTCGCTTAACCTTTCCAATTCTAAAATAACATTTGGAACCATGCCACTTGTATGTGCTAAAACTGTGGCTTTTAAAACCTTCTGAACAATATCTCCCATATTTTGATTTGCTAAAAAATTAAGGCCATCAAAATTATCTTCCACCTGCTTAATATAAAAATCTTCCTTTGGAGACTTTATGTTTATAACAGTTTCAAATAATATTTTGGAGCCTTCCTGAATATATTGCCCTAAAGAATGCAAATCTGTAGAAAAAATTGCGGATGCTGGAAAAATTCCCTTCCCATCTTTACCCTCACTTTCACCAAAAAGCTGTTTAAACCATTCCCCAAGCAGCAAAAGGTTTGGAAAATAAGACACCAACATCTCCACCATCTTGCCTTTTCTATGCAAAATATTACGAATAGCAGCATATTTATAGCAACAATTTTTATTTAAATCGCAAATTGAAAAATCTGCCATAGCTTTCGCAGCGCCCTCCATTAGCCTATTCACATTTAAACCAGATACCGCAATGGCAAGCAAGCCTACAGCAGTAAGAACAGAAAACCTACCACCAACGTCATCCGGAACGCAAAATGTTTCATACCCATTTTTTAAAGCAAGGCTCCGCAAAACACCCTTTTCTTTGTCTGTGGTGCAATATATTCTAGATTTAGCACCCTGTTCACCATACCTATCCTCCAACATTTTTTTAAATATCCTAAAAGCTAAAGCAGGCTCTGTTGTAGTTCCAGATTTTGATATAACATTAACACTAAAATCTTTATCTTTACAAAGCTTAATTATATCATTTAAATATGTTGGGCTAATGCTATTGCCCACAAAATATATTTTAGGCACGTCTTCTCTTAAGAGGTTATGCATAGGCGAATTTAGCGCTTCTATTACAGCTCTCGCGCCAAGATATGAGCCTCCAATGCCAATAACAACAAGAACTTTTGAATCTTTTTTTATCTTCTCTGCAGCCTTAACTACCCTCTCAAACTCCTCTTTATTATAATTAACCGGCAAATTTAACCAACCTAAAAAATTATTGCCAGCACCAGTTTTGTTATTAATAATTTCGTGCGCCTTCTGAATAAATGGAAATATATTCTCAAATTCGTAATCTTTAATAAAATTTTCTAAATATTTAGCGTTTAAACAAATAGACATACAAAAACTCCTTCAATTTTTAAAAATAAAACAACAATATTAGTTTAACACTATAGAAAATTTTTTTCAAATAAAATTCTACATTTTTTTATATATTTCACAAATATTTTTTAATAATGCTCAGCAAAACATAATAAACATAATTTTTTAAATACCTGCGTCACAAAAAAAGCTTTTAAACACCGAACTAAACAAATAAAACCAATTTATCTCTTTTACGCTGCCAGTAGACACCAAATTTTTACTACAAATTTCTTCGTCACCTAAAAAATATCTATACTTCCCCACAACATCCCCCTTTTTAACAGGAGCTTTAACATTATCATACAAATCTACCTCTGTTTGCACCTTATTAATATCCTTTTTATTAATTAAAGGCAAAACGTCTTCATCTTCCAATTCTATGCCAACAAAAGGCTCTTGCCCTCTTGAAACATTAACCAACCTATTACTAATTTTTTCTTTACTAACATTCAAATTTGCAAAATTGTTAAACCCATAATCAAATAAAGATTTTATTGTGTCTATTCTTTCCATTTGTCGATTACTGCCAACGCTTACAGCTATTAAAAGCCTTTTGTTTCTTTCAGCAGTGCCACAAAGGCAAAGCCCAGCGTCATCTGTGGTGCCGGTTTTTAGCCCGTTGCAACCATTATAGCCAGAAAGCAACATTGTATTTGTGTTGTTTAGTTTGCTTTGCCCATCTCTAATTATGGCCTCCTTTTTAGATGTGAACCCTGTTATCCATTTGTGTTTTAAAAGCAGCTCTCTAGCCATTTTAGCCACATCTCTCGCGGTTGAATAATTTTCATCGTCATCCATACCTGCAGCATTAGAAAAATGTGTATTAGTCATAAACAAATCTTTTGCTTTATCGTTCATAAGCTGCACTCCAGCTTCCTCGCTGCCCACAATTTCTATATCTTTAGATTCATTGTCTTTATATGAAATATATTCTGCCAAAGTTCTTGCAGCATCGCCAGCGGACCTCAAAGCCACAGCCAATAAAAGCTCACGAACTGTAATTTTTTCGCCAATTTCCAACCAAACAACAGTTTCGCCATTATCGGTTGGATGAGCAGTTTCTGTAACTTTAACAACGTCGTCGAGTGTTATTATTCCATCATCTATAAGTTCTGCAGTTTTTAGCATAACCATAATTTTTGTCATAGAGCCTATAGAACAACGTACATCTGCATTTTTCGCATATAACACCTGGCCACTTTTAGCATCCACCAAAATATAATTTTTAGCTGGCAACTCATTAATGTCATATTTTTTAACAGCCACAGCAGCATAAACAATTTGAATAGGAACAGCAAAAACAAGCATTAAAATACAAAATAAAAAATTTTTAAACCTCATACAAACACCTCTTTTTTTAAAAATTAATATGCTTGTTTTATAAATTTTATTAACAACCGTAAAAACTTCTAATATAAAATTAAAATATTACTTAACGTTACGCTTCCAAGCCAACCTATAGCTACACAAAAACATTAATATGAAAATTGCTACACAAAAATCTATAAAAACAAAATTATAGCCTTTTAAAACATCCACATTATACACATAGTATGACCCAAAACCTCCAACACTATTTATAATATTTTTAAAATAAAACACAAATTTCGGCAATATATTAACAAAACTTAAAAATACAGCCATATATGAAGCGAAAAACAATTTATTCTCATTATTTTTCGAATGCATGCCAACAACAAATTTTCCAAAATAAAAGAAAAATAAGCAAACGCTAGCAGTTTTTAAACTTGTAAGAAGTGTTTCCCTTGGAGTTAACATTAAAAAATATTTAAAAGACATAATACTAAGCACTCTTAAAATACTCCATAAAATTGGAAATATAAAAACTATATTTAACAAGTTCTTTTTATTAAAAAGCCTACCAAACCGCAAGCAACAGAAAAAATATATAAAGGTGCCACAACAAAGCAGCTGAAACATAAATATAAAAATAACAACAATACTAAAATCTTCATCTGGAGCAAACAAAGTTTTAACATCTAATATATAAAAAATAGAGCAAACAAAATAAGCCACTGCAAGAAATAAAGAACAAACGCTAAGAATTTTATTTTCACTATCTTTTGCAACAGAAAATGTTGTTATACCTTTGCCGCTTTTAAGCAAACTAAAAAGCAAAACAACAACAAAATAAATAAAAACAGAAGAATAAACAATATATGTTAAAAGTTTAGGAAAAATATGAAAATTGAAAATATAATAATCTGCGTTGTAATTATAACTTCCAAAATTATAATCGGTAAAACATTCTAACTGAAAATATCTTATAACTGAAGAAAAAACAACAAACAAAAATATAAACACAGCGCTAAATATATTAGAACTAAAAAATTTTCTCATATAATAATTTCCTTTCAATACGCTAAACAATAAAAACTACCAAACAACCCCTACCGCTCAGACAGCGATACATAGGCTCGTTCTTTGTTAACAGGCTTATAAGCTGGCCTAATTATTCTTTTTGCTGTTAAAAGCTCCTCCATTCTATGAGCTGCCCAACCAGCTATTCTTGCAGTGGCAAAAAGTGGCGTATAAAGCTCTAAAGGAATTCCTAGCATTTTATATACAAACCCAGAATACATATCTACATTAGCACAAATTATTTTCTTATTCGGTTTTTTTTTGGAAAACGCTAAACAAGCCACCCTCTCCACATTTTCAATTAGCCTAAACTCTTTTTCAAATTCTGTGCCTTTTGCTAATGATTCAGCAGATTTTTTAAGTATAACCGCTCTAGGGTCGGATTTTGTATACACCGCGTGCCCCATACCATAAATTAAACCGGTTCTATCTCCTGCTTGCTTATTTAATATTTTTTCTATATAACATTCTAACTCATCTAAATCTTCCCAATTAGACACATTTTCCATTATATCTTTTAGCATATACACCACCTTAAGGTTTGCCCCTCCATGCTTTGGCCCTTTTAAAGAGCCTATAGCCCCAGCGTAGGCAGAGTAAGAATCTGTGCCTGTGGAAGTTAAACATCTGCACGTAAAAGTAGAATTATTTCCACCGCCATGCTCTGCGTGCAACATAAGCAAAACATCTAAAATGCTTGCTTCTTCAAATGTGTATTTCCTGTCTATTCTTAGCGTAGAAAGTATGCTTTGAGCTATGTTTTCGCTAGGGTTTACATTATGAAGAACTAAGCTTGCCTTATCAAAAGCTTTACATTTAGCATGATAGGCATATATCATAATATTAGACATTCTAGCTATTATTTCAATTGCCCTTCTAAGCTCTTGGTCTATTGTAGTAACATCTGCAAAATCGTCATAGGTGTATAGTGCTAATAAACAGGATTGCATCTTATTCATTATATTTTTAGAAGGTTTTTTTAAAATAACATCTTCCACAAAGCCATCTGGCAGCTCTCTATACATTGCAAGAACATCTTTAAAATATTTTATTTCTTGTTTGGTAGGCAGCGTCCCAAACAGCAACAAATATATAACCTCTTCAAAGCCAAACCTTTTACTTTTAATGCAATCGCCAACTATGTCTTTAATATTATAATTTCTATAGATGAGTTTGCCTTCCTCTGGCTTTTTTTCGCCCTCATCTATTACATAGCCATGCACATTGCATATTAGAGTTAAGCCAGCCAAAACACCGGTTCCATCGGCATTTCTAAGCCCTCTTTTAACGTTGTATGAAGAAAAAAGCTCAGACTCTATATTATTATTCTTAATAAACTCCTTACACAAAATGTCTATTGCCCGTTTTTTGTCTGCAGAATAGTTTGGAGTTTTAAAAAGCATGAAATACCCCCTTAAATATAAAAAAATAAATATAAATTTGCAAATTCAGCAATTATAACTTATAATACTTTAACATAATTAACGCATAAAATTTAAAAATCAAGCTTAAGTATAAATTATACAATAATAGAAATTTTGTGTCAATTTTAATTAAAAATAGAGAGGAAGTTTAGTTATGAATATTAAGATTAATATAAAAAAATATCTATTAATTTTTTCCTTTTTTGTTATTATGCCGTGCGCAGGTGGCATAAAAGCTGCGAACGAAAAAATCCCAAAACTTCAGCAGAAACATAGCTATTCTCCTAAAAGCAGTGAAAATATAAATTCGCAACCTGCACCTAACCTTTTAACCGAATGGAACACGCAATATAAAACCGGTAAAAAAGAAGTTAAATATTTCCCTGTTAAAGTGCAACTACCAAACTCATCAGTGGAGATTATTCCATTTTTAGATTATGTTGTGGGAGCCACAGCTAAAGAATATGGAATTGGCATGTTTCACCGCGAAGCTTTAAAAGCCGGCGCTGTTTGCATTGCATCTTACGCTATAGGAAAATGTGGTTTAAATGGCACATTTATAGCAGATAACAACGTTTTTCAGAGCTTTGAGCCGCTAGGAGAATGTGAAAAGAAATTTGGAAAAAGTAATTTAGAATATTTAAAAAAAATAATTTCAAGCGTTATAGAAAAAATCCCTACAATTGACGGCATTCCCCTAGAATGCCTATACCACACAATAAGCTCAGGAAGAACAGAAAACAACGAAAATGTTTGGAAAACTGCCCCAGTTGCCTACCTAGCTTCAAAATTTAGCCCTGTTAAAACCTTTAACGAAGCCAAGCAACAAAGGTTATTACAAAGATATAGAAATATTAAAAAACCAAAATTAAAATTAAAATTTGGCAATGTTGAAACTTTTGTAAAACAGTTTAACGAAAACTATAAAAAAACTGTAAAAATAAAAATAGAAGACGCATTTAAAAAAGTGAACGAATATATCCAAAAAGAGAAGCAAAAAAATAACCAAATTGCTACCCCAACATTGCCTGCAAATTCAAACAAAATAGAAAACTACATAAAAATAACTAAATTATTTAAAAACAGTAATAACCCAGAGCAATTTCAAATATTTGGCGTGCCAATTAACAGCTTTACACTAAAAAATTTATTTAGTTTACGTAGCCATTGCATAACGCCAAAATGCGTTGAAAATAACGAAATTGTTTTAGAAGTTAAAGGCTGGGGGCACTGCGTAGGGCTAGACCAATATGGAAGCAATATAATGGCACTATACGGTTCTAATTATAAAGAAATAATTAACAATTTCTACAAACCAAAAAATGCAGATATAAAATATATGAACATAAAAGATATAAACCCAAAATATATATTTAAAAACCTCACCTAAATAATTTATTTTTTTTGTAGTAGCTTTTTCAAATATTTCCCAGTGTAAGACCGTTCATTAGCAGCCACCTTTTCGGGAGTGCCACATTCAACAACTCTCCCTCCGTTTACTCCCCCTTCAGGCCCTAAATCTATTATATAATCTGCTGTTTTTATAACGTCTAAATTATGCTCTATTACTATAACAGTATTTTTAAGCTCCACAAGCCTATTTAAAATTTCTATTAATTTTCTAACGTCATCGGTGTGCAAACCTGTTGTAGGCTCATCTAATATATATATTGTTTTGCCTGTTGGCTTTTTAGAAAGCTCTGTTGCAAGCTTTACTCTCTGAGCCTCGCCGCCAGAAAGAGTTATAGCCGATTGGCCTATTTTAATATACCCCAATCCTACATCAAACAAAGCTTTTAATTTTCTCTTAATTTTTTCATGATTATCAAAAAACTCCAATGCTTCTTCAACAGTCATCTCCAAAACATCATATATATTTTTATCTTTGTAACATACTTTTAAAGTTTCTAAATTGTAACGTTTACCTTTGCAAACCTCGCAAGGCACATATATATCGGGCAAAAAATGCATTTCTATTTTAACAAGCCCGTCTCCTTGGCAGGCGTCACACCGCCCGCCCTTAACATTAAAGCTAAACCGACTAGGCGAAAAACCATGCTCTTTAGCATAATTTGTGCTTGCAAAAAGCTCTCTTATAAAACTAAAAACTCCGGTATATGTGCCAGGGTTAGATCGCGGAATTTTGCCTATAGGGCTTTGATCTACATTAACAATTTTGTCTAAATTTTCAAAGCCTCTTGCTTCTTTAAAATCACCCACCTTTAACGTAGATTTATTCAATTTTTCTGCCAAAGATTTATATATTATTTCGTTTAGCAAAGAACTTTTTCCAGAGCCCGATACACCAGTTATGCATGTTAAAACTCTAAGTGGAATTTTAACGTCTATATTTTTCAAATTATTTTCAGCACACCCAAAAAATTCCAAAAATTTGCCATCACCCTCTCTTCTTTTTTTGGGCACTTCTATATGCTTTCTGCCAAAAATATAATCGGCAGTTAACGAATTTTTGCAATCTTTCATGCCGTTTAGCAAGCCACTATATATTATATTTCCGCCATGCACTCCAGCTCCAGGCCCAACGTCTACCACCCAATCTGCTGCTCTTATTGTGTCTTCGTCATGTTCCACCACTATAACACTATTGCCAATGTCACGTAGCTTTTTTAAAGTTTCTATTAATTTAAAATTATCTCTCTGATGCAGCCCAATAGACGGCTCGTCTAATATATATAACACGCCCACCAAAGAAGAACCTATTTGCGTGGCCAAGCGAATTCTTTGGCTTTCGCCTCCAGAAAGTGTTTTAGAAGAACGGGCAAGCGTTAGGTAGTTAAGCCCCACAGATTGCAAAAAATATAGCCTTGAAAATATTTCTTTCAATATTCCGCCAGATATTAGCCTATCTTTTTCGCTCAGCTTCACACATTTTAAAAATTCAATAGTTTCATCTATGCTAAAACGCGTGAGCTCACTTATGTTTTTGCCACCAAAAGTTACACTTAACATATGTTTATTTAGCCTATCTCCGCCACATTTTGGGCATACCGTTTCCGTCATATATTTTGCTATGTCGTTTTTAATCCAATCGCTTTTAGTTTCTTTATATCGCTTTTGCAAATTGTTAACAACACCCGAAAAAGCCATTTCATATGTGCCTTTTATAAAATCTGTGTTCCGTTGCAATGTAACCTTTTCGCCATTAGTGCCGTATAGCATCATGTTTTTTATTTCTTCAGGCAAATCTTTATAAGCAACATCTAAAGAAAAGTTATATTTTTTAGAAAGCGCATCAAAATATAAATTGCAAATTCCCTCCTTTTCGCCATAGTTCCAGCCTGGAGCCCTTATTGCACCCTGCCTTAAAGATAGGTTCTCATCTGCTATTACAAGATCGGGCGACACCTTTATTAAAACACCAAGCCCAGTGCACATATCACACGCTCCATAGGGGCTATTAAATGAAAACATTCTAGGAGTTAACTTTTCAATAGATATATCATGTTCCAAACACGCATAGCTATCTGAATATAAAATGTCTTCATCTGTATCAATTTTATTTACTATAACAACCCCACCAGTTAGTTTTAAGCATGTGTCTAAGCTATCGGCAAGCCGGGATTTAATTTTATTACTAACAACCAACCTATCTACAACAATTTCTATATTATGCTTCTTATTTTTTGTAAGTTCTATATGCTCAGTTAAACTATAAATTTTTTTATCTATTCTAATTCTTGTAAACCCGTCTAATTTTGCTTTTTCTACCACCTTTGCATGCTCCCCCCTTCTGTTGCGCACTATAGGAGCTAATAATAAAATTTTAGTGTTCACAGGAAAATTTAAAACACTATTTACTATATCGTCTACAGTTTGGCTTTTTATTTCTTTACCGCAAACTGGGCAATGCGGAACGCCAACTCTAGCATATAAAAGCCTTAAATAGTCATATATTTCTGTAACCGTGCCAACTGTAGACCTTGGGTTATTTGAAGTTGTTTTCTGATCTATAGATATTGCTGGGGAAAGCCCTTCTACGCTCTCTACATTTGGCTTTTTCATCTGCCCTAAAAACTGCCTAGCATAGGAAGAAAGCCCCTCCATATACCTGCGCTGGCCATCTGCAAATATTGTATCAAAAGCTAAAGAACTTTTCCCAGAACCCGATACACCAGTAAACACCACAAGCTTATCGCGGGGTATCTCAAGGTTTACATTTTTTAAATTATTCTCTTTTGCTCCTTTAATAACTATTAAACCCTTTTTCAAAATAAATCACCTGCAACATTTTAAAAATTTACTAAGACTCGGTTAATTCTTTAATTTTATCTCTCAGTTTTATAGCATATTCAAATTCCAACATATCGGAGGCTTCTTTCATTGCAGCTTTTAATTCTTTTATAACCTTAGCTTTATCTTTTTCTAAAACATTTTTACCAAACCTGCTTTTTTTAGAGCTGCCTCTACCAGATATTTTTATTACATCTCTAACTTCTTTTTTTATTGTTGTGGGAGTTATTCCGTTTTCCTCGTTGTATGCCATTTGAATTCTTCTACGCCTCAAAGTTTCATCTATTGCACGTTGCATAGACCCAGTAACTTCATCGGCATACAAAATAACCTTGCCATCGGCATTTCGTGCAGCCCTGCCCATTGTTTGTATTAAAGACGTTTCAGACCGCAAAAACCCTTCTTTATCTGCATCTAAAACTGCAACCAAAGAAACCTCTGGAATATCTAGCCCTTCTCTTAAAAGATTTATGCCCACCAAAACATCAAATTCACCAAGCCTTAATTCTCTTATTATTTCCATACGTTCTAATGTGTCTATATCAGAATGCATATACTTCACCTTTATTTTAACATTCTCCAAAAAATCTGTTAAATCTTCAGCCATTTTCTTTGTAAGCGTTGTTATTAAAACTCGTTGTTTTAACTTCACTCTTTTTTTTATGTTAAAAATAAGGTCTTCAATTTGGCCAGTTGTAGGGTGCACCTCCACTTCAGGGTCTAAAAGCCCTGTTGGCCTTATAACCTGTTCTACTATTCTTTGGCTTTTACTCTTCTCAAACGGGCCAGGCGTTGCCGATACAAATATTATTTTATTAACCTTTTCGTAGAATTCGTCAAATGTGAGCGGCCTGTTATCGTAAGCTGAAGGCAACCTAAAGCCATAATCTACAAGCATCTTCTTCCTAGCGTTATCTCCAGCGTGCATACCATGAATTTGTGAAAGCATAACATGGCTCTCGTCTACAAAAATTAAATAATCATCTGGAAAATGGTCTAACAATGTGTATGGTGTAGCGCCTGGAGGCCTTCTTGAAAAAATTCTTGAATAGTTCTCAATTCCTTTGCAAAACCCAGTTTCTTTTAACATTTCTATATCGTAAAGCGTTCGTTGCCTTAGCCTTTGAGCGTAGACAAAATTCTTCTCCAGTTCAAAAAACGCTGTTCGCTCTTCCATTTCTCTTTTTATTTCTTCTATGGCATCTGCCAATACGTTTTGGTTTATAACATAATGAGAAGCAGGAAATATGGCAACGTGCGATAATTCTTTTTTTATTTCACCGGTTAGCGCGTAAAATTCGTAAATTTTGTCTATTTCATCCCCAAAAAACTCCAACCTTATAGCCTTATCAGAAGAATAAGCAGGAAAAACGTCTACAACATCACCACGAACTCTAAATTTGTTACGCACAAAATTTATATCATTACGCTCATATTGCAGCTTAACCAAATCTTTTAAAAGGTCATCCCTATCTTTAACAGTGCCCGGCCTTAAACTTATCACCATATTTTTATAGTCTATAGGGCTTCCCAAACTGTAAATGCATGAAACGCTAGACACTATTATAACATCTCTTCTTTCAGCTAAAGCACACGTAGCAGAATGCCTCAATTTATCTATTTCATCATTTATGGCAGAATCTTTTTCTATATATGTGTCTGTAGATGGCAGATAAGATTCTGGCTGGTAGTAATCGTAATACGACACAAAATATTCAACCGCATTATTTGGAAAAAATTCCCTAAACTCACTGCAAAGCTGCGCTGCCAACGTTTTATTATGTGCCAACACAAGCGTTGGTTTATTATATTTTGCTATAACATTTGCCATTGTAAATGTTTTACCAGAACCAGTTACTCCTAAAAGAGTTTGCTCTTTAAACCCTTTATTCAGCCCACTTACAAGCTCGCAAACTGCCCGTTCTTGGTCTTTAGTAGCTGAATAGTTAGATTTTAATTCAAATTTATCCAAATTTAAACTCCACTATTTAAACATTATTAATGAACTACTCCAACTTAGTAAAAGCCAAAGCTTCCTGCTTCAACCATAGCTGCACTACCTATACACAATAACATGTAGCAATGCCTTATACAATGTCCACAGGCGCATGAGTTTGGGCTATTCCATCCATACTATAAAATTCTAGCTATATAGCCTAATTCAGCAGCCATAATTTCTTCCGTAATATGTTAGAGCTGCGCTTTAGCTCAATATAAAAAGCTTATAGCTACCAGTTGCAACTCATAACACCACTTACAGAAACAAAGAAAAGATTTATTGCTCACAGCATATTAAATATTTTTGAAATAATTTAATACCTTAAAATTCCATAATCTCTCATAGAAATCCAATCACCAGTTTTGCCAAATATGAAATGATCCATAAGGCTTATGTTTAAATGCCTTAATGCCATTTCTAATTTTTCTGTTTTTATTTTATCAGACATAGAAGGCATAGCAATACCGTTTGGGTGGTTATGTGCCAACACTATTCTATCAACATTCCAGTGAATTGTAAACCTTACCAAAGCTTCACATGAAAATTCTATTTTATTTTTATTTCCACTAGATATAAGTTCACAAGATACAAAATTAACAGCATCATCCACACCAGCCACAAATAAATATTCATTAACCCTGCCTATAAACTTTGGCCTGAAGAATTCAATCCACTTTTCCGGAGTATCCATAACCTTGCAAGGTTTTTTTAAATCTTCACAATAGATTCTAAAAAGTTGAGGAATTTGCTTTAACAATATTGCAGTATGAGCCCCCACGCCTTTAATTTTTATTAAAACTTCATAAGGTGCGTTTAAAACGCCAGCAATAGAGCCAAAATTATTAATTAATTCGT
Organism: uncultured Clostridiaceae bacterium; assembly: GCA_946411985.1. Taxonomy (GTDB): domain Bacteria; phylum Bacillota; class Clostridia; order Oscillospirales; family Ruminococcaceae; genus RUG12519. The sequence continues at coordinate 3,395 of CAMKFY010000003.1, read as the reverse complement.
GTGCAAGCTCATTAGTATCTTTTTTTGGTATAGCATAAAACAACAAAAATTCTAAAACTTCGTGTGGTTCAAAAGAATCAAGCCCTGTTTTTAAAAATCTATTTTTCATTCTATTTCTGTGGCCTGTGTGTGAATTTGCAACCAAAAAACTACCTCCTAAAATTTTAAAATAAAAATCTTATAATCTAGTACATTATATCATAACAATAAAGTTTATATAATAACGACGCCAATTTATTTCCAAATTTTTCTAAAAGTATTAAACATATTATTAAACTATGTTGTTATATTTGTAATAGTAATATAAATAATATTGCAAAAATATGAAATATGGTGTACACTTTAACAGAATGCTATAACAAAAGAGGTAATTTAAGCTTTATGGAATATAGAAAATTTACTAAAAACTTTGCAAAAAGAAATTTAACAGTAGAATTAGGAAAAACAAATTCCCCGTCTAATGGGGAATGCTGGGTAACATACGGAGACACTGTTGTTATGACGCACGTTACAATGGCAAGAACAAAGCGACAAGATATAGATTTTTTTCCGCTTTCTGTGGAATATGAAGAAAAGTTCTACGCAGTGGGGAAAATACCTGGTTCTTTTTTAAAAAGAGAAGGCAAGCCTAGCGAAAATGCTATTTTGGTGGCTCGGTGCATAGATAGGTTTATACGCCCTTTTTTCCCTAAAGATATGCGAAACGATGTATCTGTTGTATGCACTGTGCTATCTTGCGATTTAGATAGTAGCCCCGAAATTTGCGCAATGATTGGAGTAGCTGTAGCGCTTTCAATTTCAGATATACCATGGAATGGCCCTGTTGCAGGAATAAATGTTGGCTTAATTAACAACAAAATAATACTAAATCCAACAAAAAATGAACGGGAAAAATCTTTATTAGACCTCACAGTAGCAGCAAATAACGAAAAAATAGCTATGATTGAAGCAGGAGCATATGAAATATCCGAACAAAAAATGTTGGAATGCATAAAAAAAGCACATGAAGAAATAAAAAACATTGTAAGTTTTATAAATGAAATAAAAGCTGAATGCGGAAAGAAAAAATTTTGCTATAAGCCATACGTAATTCCGCAGGATTTTTTAGATTCTATAAAAGAAAAATATTTAAGCGAAATAGAATTAGCCTTAGAAAATAAAGATAAATTTAAAAGAGATGAGTGTATACAAAATATAGTTGAAAACATTAACGAAGAATATAAAAATAGTTTAGATAGTTTGCCGTTAAACGCTGCTGAAAATGCTGTATATATTCTGCAAAAAAATATAATTAGAAACTGGCTTTTAAAATATAAAAAAAGAGTTGACGGCAGAAATATGGACGAAATAAGGCCTTTATGCTGTAGTGTTGGTTTTTTGCCTAGAGTGCATGGTTGCGCAATGTTTAAAAGGGGGCATACGCAAACAATGTCTATTGTTACTTTAGGCTCATTATCAGAAGAACAAAGAATAGACGGCTTAAGCGAACAGCAAAACAAAAGATATATGCATCAATACAATTTCCCATCCTATTCTGTAGGCGAAACGAAAACTAGCAGAGCCCCAGGCCGGCGAGAGATAGGGCATGGAGCTTTAGCAGAAAGAGCATTAAAACCTGTAATTCCGTCTAAAGAAGAATTCCCATACGCCATTAGAGTGGTGTCTGAAACGTTGTCTTCTAATGGGTCTACTTCGCAGGCGTCTATATGTAGCTCTAGCTTAGCTTTAATGGACGCCGGAGTGCCTATTAAAGAAGCTGTAGCAGGCATATCTTGCGGCTTAATAACAGGCAAAAGTGGGGAATATTCCACAATGTTAGATATACAGGGGCTTGAAGATTTTTTTGGCGATATGGATTTTAAGGTTGGAGGCACAAAAAACGGAATAACGGCTATTCAGGTAGACATTAAAATAGATGGAATAACAATGGAAATAATAGAGGAAGTGTTTCAAAAAACTAAAAAAGCAAGAGAACATATATTAAATAACGTTATGGGCCCTGTAATTAGTTGCCATAGAAAGGAATTAAAGGAGTTTGCCCCAAAAATAGAGCAAATATCAATACCAACAGACAAAATTAAAGATGTTATAGGCACAAATGGCAAGGTTATTCAAAAAATAAGCTCCGATTTTAACGTTAAAATAGAAATACAAGATGACGGAAAAGCATATATTTTAGGGATAGATTCTAAAAATGTTAATTCTGCTAAAAGCACAATAAAAACTATAACAACAAACCCTAAAATTGGCGAAATTTTTAGTGGCACCGTTAACAGAATTATGCCATTTGGAGCTTTTGTAGAAATAGTTCCCGGAAAAGAAGGGCTTTTGCATATATCTAAATTAGATTTTAATAGAGTAAATAAAGTGCAAGATGTGGTAAACATTGGAGATAAAGTTTTAGTTAAAGTTATTGAAATAGACGAGCAAGGTCGCATAAACCTATCTAGAAAAGATGCATTAGGCTCAATTTAAAACTATAAAGATATAAAAAATATAAAAATTTTTATAGTTAATGTTGACAACAACAAATTTTTAATATATACTTAACCCTGGTTGGGGGTTACTCGGCCGCTGTGGTGGAATAGGTAGACACGTCGGACTTAAAATCCGGTGGCGCTTTTAGCCGTGCCAGTTCGAGTCTGGCCAGCGGCACCATATCTGTTATATGTTATTTATTTTTTATCGTATGCGTTTTGCATACGTTTTTCTTTGTTTTTAAATAAAAATTAGGATACGTTAGAATATATAAATTTTTAGTTATATAAATATATTTTATGTAAACATAGCTAAAATTTTTAAGTTTAGGAGGATATATTTATGGAGAACAGCTGCGCTTTAATATTAGCCGGTGGAAAAGGAAAACGTATGGGCTCAACAATGCCAAAGGTGTTGTTTAAAGTTTTAGGCAAACCAATGATAAACTGGGTGCTTTCCGCTTGCAATAAGGCTCAAATAAAAGATATATGCGTTTTGTTAGGTCATAAAGCAAACGAGGTTAGAAATAATATAAACATAAAAGCCGAATTTGCATTTCAACAAGAACAAAAAGGCACCGCAGACGCTGTTAAGTGCGCCAGAAGTTTTTTAGAAAAAAATATAGAAAAAGATGTGTTTATATGCTGCGCAGACTCTCCCCTGTTAACTGAAGATATAATAAAAAAAGCCTACAAATCGCATAAAGAAGGAAAATATTCAGCCACAATAATAACAGCAAAAACAGAAAATAAAAAAGGGCTAGGCAGAATTTTAAGAGACGGAGAAAGAATATTAAAAATAGTTGAGGAAAAAGACGCTACAAAGCAAGAATTAAACATAAACGAGGTTAATTCTGGCGCTTATTGGTTTCGCGTTAAAGACCTACTCAATGTTCTAAATAAAATAACATTTAAATT
>CAMKFY010000002.1 GCA_946411985.1 uncultured Clostridiaceae bacterium | reverse complement strand
TAGGTAATATTGGCTATGTTAGAAATAAAGATGAGGCTATAAATTTTATAAAAAGTATTAAATTAAAGTATAAAGATGCTACGCATAATGTGCCGGCCTACAATATTTATAGCGGAGGCCTAACCTATTATAGTGATGACAAAGAACCACACGCAACAGCAGGGAAGCCAATATTAGATGTTTTAAAAAAGGAAATGGTGTATGATGTTTGTGTTGTGGTAACTAGGTATTTTGGTGGCACTCTTTTAGGCACTGGTGGCTTAGTGGCAGCATATTCTAATAGCTGTAAGGAACTTATAAGAAGTGCCACATTGGCTAAAAGCACGTTGTGTGACTGTTTTAAAGTGTTGGTTGGCTATAAATATATTAAAAAGGTGGAAGTGGTTTTTAGTAGTTGTAATGTTAATGTTATTGAAAAGATATTCACAAATGAGGTAGAATTTAAAATATTGGTGGAGCGAATATATTCTGAAAAAACGAGGCAAAATTTAGTAGAAGTAACAAATGGAGAAGTGTTAATATATTTTGTAAAAAGTTTGCGAGAGAGAGTAAAGTTATAGTTTTAAATTGTTAATTAATATTTTAGACGTTTCAGGTTTAAATATAACTTTATAGCAAATAGTATTAAGAGTTGGTGGTGGAAATATATTTTTTGAATGGTTGAATTATTAAATTTTTACATATATTTGTTTGATTTAAAGGGTTCAATATGGTTAAATTAAGTGGAGACTTCATTTTTCGACTAAAAAGCATTTGTGATATTACTTCTATAGTTTCTAATTACGTGGAACTTAAAAATAGTGGGAGAACTAAGAAGTGTTGCTGTCCCTTTCATTCTGAAAAAACGCCATCTTTTGTCGTTTTTGAAGATACGCAGAGTTTTTATTGCTTTGGCTGTTCGGTGGGCGGCGACGTTATAAGTTTTATTGAAAAGATAGAGAATTTAGATTATTTGGGGTCTGTTAAATATTTGGCTAAATATGCAGGTTTGGAATTGCCAAATGAAGACGTCCAATATGAGGATAGCAAAAAAAAAGAGAGAATTTTAAATATAAATAGAGAAGCTGCACGTTATTATTTTAATAATATACGCAACCCTGAAAATAAACAAACTTTAGCCTATTTGTTAAATAAACGTTTATTAAAAAAGAGCACAATTGTTAAATTTGGGCTCGGTTTGGCGCTTCCAGGTTGGCACAATTTAAAGCTCTATTTAAAGAACAAAGGTTTTTCTTATAATGAAATGTTAGAAGCAGATTTGGTTTTAAAATCTAAAAACGGTAATTATTATGATAAGTTTAGAAATAGATTGATTTTTCCAATAATAGACATAAAAGGTGATGTTGTAGGGTTTGGTGGCCGCGTTTTAAATGAGGTAGATTCCCCAAAATATATTAACAGCGCAGATAGCTTGGTTTTTAAAAAGAAACTTGGTTTGTTTGGCTTAAATTTTGCTAAAAATAGTAGTTTTAACGGCTTTGTAGTGTGCGAAGGCTACATGGACGTCGTTTCGCTTTTTCAGCATGGTTTTAATATGGCTGTTGCAAGCCTTGGCACGGCAATATCACGAGAGCAGGTGCGGCTTTTATGCCGATATAGAAAGAATATATTTCTAGCTTACGACATGGACAGCGCAGGCAGAATGGCGTCAAACAGAGCAGATATTTTGTTTAATGAGGTAGGCGTTACGCCAAAAATTTTAAATTTAAACGACGCTAAAGACCCAGATGAATATATAAATAGATTTGGTGCGGCTAGTTTTAAACTTGCCATAAATAATGCGTATAGCTCAGAAAGGTTAAAGCTAAAGAGCATTATTGAAAAATATAATATTGCAGATGTAGATGAAAAGAAGCAATATATAGATGAATATTGCGCTACGTTAGCAGATATTAAAGACCCGGTTAAAAGGGATGTGTATATGTCTGGTTTTTGCGCTAGTTTAAAAATAGATAAATATGTTATTTCAAATTATGTAAAATATTTAATAAATAGAAAAAGTAAAATAAATAAAAAAAAGTATGACAGCGGTGTTATTGTTAATATTATTAAGAATAGAAAAGAAAATGATGGCGTGCCCAACAAATTTGTAAGAGCGCAGGAAGGAATTATTAGGTATTTATATTACAACCCTGATAGTTTTTTAGCAATAAGTTCTGTTTTAGATGAAAAATATTTTAATGTAATTTGGTGTAAAACTGTATATAATTTTTTGGTTAAATTAATAATTTCTAAAGAGTATATAGATATAGCTGCTTTTCATAAGGTGTTAGATTTTAACGGCATAAGCAGACTTTGTAAAATTTTAAATAATAAGAACATCTATAATAATAGTTTAGACGAGGTTAAAGATTTTATTAAAATATTGCGTATGGAGTATGAAAAAAAAGCTGAAGATATCTCTACTATGACATTAGAAGAAATAGAAAAGGCAAGAAGGGAAAAAGCGGAATTAAAACGTTAATTGTTTTATTGAAAGGAGGATTTTTAAAATGCCAGATAGCATAAAGTTGAAGGGTTTAAGTAAGGATATTAAAGAGCTGAATATTAAAAATGTGTCTGATTTTAAAGTTATTTTTGATGGTATGGTGAAAAGGGGTAAAAAATATGGAGAGCTTAGCATTAAGGAAATAGAGTTTTCTTTAAAAAGCAGGTTTAATTTAAAAGATTGCGAGCTAAAAGTTATATATGATAGATTGCGAAGTTTGAATATAAAGCTTGTAGATGATAGCGTTTTAGAGCCATACAATGCAAGTAATGTGTATAATAGTTTAATAAAAAAGGGCGCGCGAGATGGGGTGCTTTCTAGTAAAGAGGTAGATTTTGTAATTTCTAAGCTAAATTTAACAGGCGCTCAAATAGAATGTTTTTATGATAAATTAAAGGAGCTCAATATAAAAATATCGGAAATAGCGGAGCCTCAAAATTTGTATACTGATTCAGATGAAAATGCAGCCAGGGAGGCTTCAGATAGCGAATATGGAGACTATGAAAAGGATGACGTTTTTAAGGTAGACCCTGCTTTTGTTTGCAAGGAACTATTAGAAAAAGGCAGGAGAAAGGGCAAATTAAATAAGCAGGAGATAGATATAACTCTAGATGAGCTAAATTTATCTGTAGAACAAACAGAAAGCTTTTATAGAAATTTAGAACAAAATAACATAAAAATAGAAGATTCAATTGAAGATAGCCCCGATACAGATTCCACAATAGACGTATCTGCCGATTTAGATGATATGATGGGCTCTTATTCTGGCATTGTTAATTTGGCAGACCCTGTTAAACTTTATTTAAAAGAAATAGGCAAGGTGCCGCTTTTAAGCGCCGATGAAGAGGTGTCTTTAGCGGAAGATAAGTCTAATGGCAGCGTGCGCGCTAAGGAGAGGTTGGCAGAGGCAAATTTGCGTTTGGTGGTGTCTATTGCTAAGAAATATTTAGGCAGGGGTTTGCAACTTCTAGACCTTATTCAAGAAGGCAATTTGGGGCTTATGCGGGCTGTGGATAAATTTGATTATACAAAAGGTTTCAAATTTTCCACCTACGCCACATGGTGGATTCGCCAGGCCATAACAAGAGCAATAGCAGATCAGGCGAGAACAATAAGAATTCCGGTGCATGTTGTTGAAATATTAAATAAGGTTAAGAAAGTGTCTAGCCAGTTATTACACAAAAATGGTTGTGAGGCGCGCCCTGAAGAGATTGCAGACGTTCTTGGAATACCAGAGCCAAAGGTGAAAGAGGTGCTTAGAGTGTCGCAAGACCCAGTTTCGCTAGAAACTCCTGTTGGCGAGGAGGAAGATAGCCATCTTTCAGATTTCATTCCAGATGATGATGCTTCTGCTCCTTCAGAAGCTGCTACGCACAGTTTATTAAGAGAGAATTTAAAAGTAGTATTAGATAGTTTAACTCCAAGAGAGGCAATGGTGCTTAGATTAAGATTTGGTTTATATGATGGTAAAAGTAGAACTTTAGAAGAGGTTGGGCGAGCGTTTAAAGTTACAAGGGAGCGTATTAGGCAAATAGAAGCAAAAGGGCTTAGAAAGTTGCGCCATCCTAGCAGGTCTAAAAAGTTAAAAGATTTTTTAGAATAGGCTTTTTCAGTTAAATTGGAGGTTTAAAATGGACGTAAAATATTTTACTTCAGAATCGGTGACGCAAGGGCATCCAGATAAAATATGCGATAGAATAGCAGATACTATTTTAGATGAAATAATAAAAAGAGATAGTTTGGGCAGGGTGGCGTGTGAAGTTATATGTAGCACCGGCATGGTTATGTTGTTTGGCGAAATAACTACTAAATGCTATGTAGATATGCAAAAAATTGTGCGAAGTGTTTTAAAAGATATTGGTTATGTTAAATTAGATTATGGGTTTGACGCGAATAACTGTGCTGTTATTTGCAATATATCCGATCAATCGCGTGATATAGCTGCTGGCATGTTAAAAAAAGGTGCTGGCAGGTTGAATGAGCTAAAAGCTGGAGACCAAGGCTTGGTTTTTGGTTATGCTTGCAATGAAACTAAAGAATTTATGCCGCTTGCAATAAAGCTTGCTCATAGCATTGCTCGCCGTTTAGATTTTGTGCGTAAAGAAGGTATTATTCCATATTTAAGACCCGATGGAAAAACTCAGGTAACGGTAAAATATGTAGATGGTAAACCTTTTTCTTTAAGCACGGTTTTGGTGTCTGCTCAGCATGACGAAGGTATACCTTTTGAAAGAATAAAACAGGATATATTAAATAATGTTATATTAAATACTTTGCCGTCTAATTTATTCTCCCCAGATACTAATATAATTATAAATCCTTCGGGTAGATTTGTTCTTGGCGGGCCTGTGGCAGATAGCGGGCTTACCGGTAGAAAGTTAATGGTAGATAGCTACGGGGGTTATGCAAGGCATGGTGGCGGTGCTTTTTCCGGGAAAGACCCAAGCAAACTTGATAGGAGTGGCGCTTATTTTGCACGGTATATAGCCAAAAACATAGTGGCTGCTCTATTGGCTAAAAGGTGTGAGGTGCAGATTGCGTATGCCATAGGAGTAGCTCAGCCTGTTTCTGTGTTGGTGGACACCTTTAACACTGGCGTTGTGCCAGATTCTGTTTTGCAGCGTATTGTGCGAGAAATGTTTGATTTTAGGCCAGCTGCCATAATAGAGAAGTTAAATTTACTAAACCCTATTTATAGTGAACTTTCTAGTTATGGTCATTTTGGGCGAGAAGATTTAAATTTGCCGTGGGAAAGGTTAGATATGTCGTCTAAGTTAAAAAATGCAGTTTTAAATAGCACAACGGTTTAGTTTTGTTTAACACATTGTGAGCAAGAAATCACACGTTTTTATAGGTGGTGTGGTGAATTGTGCAATACATAGCGTTTCTCTTAATTTTTTGAATCTTGGTATTATAATATAATTATAAATTAGCTATGCATAAAGTTATGTTATCTAAAACTGTGTTATAGTAGGGATGCAGTAGCCCAACTTATACGTTTGTGGAGTAGTTGTTTAAGACGGTGGTTGACATATGTTGTTGTATGTGTAGGCGATGCAGTTATGGTTTAAGCAGTAAGAAATTTTGCATTATAGAAGTTGGAATAGTCCACAAAATTTAATATTCTTAGTATTACGTAAGAGCAAATTAATAATTATATTTATAAATTTTAAATTAATATTAGGCATGTTATTTAGGAATAATGGTTAGTTATGAAATTTGCGTATATGCGTATATAATTAAAGTGTTGTTATTAAAGATGTGTAATATTTTTTGGTATTTTTGTTTAAAAGGAGCTTTTTATAAATATGGAATTGCTTTTGTTAGATGGCAATAGCCTAATAAATAGGGCGTTTTTTGCTGTACGGGGGCTTAGCAGTTCTAGTGGCTTTCCTACTAATGCTATTTTTGGGTTTTATAATATTATAGACAAAATTTTAAAAGAGCGTTGTTATACGCATGTTGTGGCTGCTTTTGATTTGAAAGCTCCAACATTTAGGCATAAAGAGTATTCATTGTATAAAGCAAATAGAACTGGTATGCCTTGCGATCTTTTAATGCAGCTAGAGCATGTAAAGAAAATGTTAAAGCTTATGGGCATAAATATTTGTGAAATTGAAGGTTTTGAAGCAGATGATGTTATTGGCAGTATATCTGCTTTTTTTAGTAGTAATAATATTAAAACTGTAATAGCAACAGGTGATAGGGATAGTTTTCAACTTATAAATGAAAATGTTAGTGTGCGACTTTCTAAAAATAACCAGGCTGTTTATTATGATGAACTTAAAATATTTGATGAATTCTCGCTTACTCCTAAAGATTTAATAGAAGTTAAAGCTTTAATGGGTGATGCATCTGATAATATTCCGGGCGTTAAAGGGGTGGGCGAGAAGACAGCTTTAAAATTAATAAAAGAATATAAAACTGTGGAATATATATATTCTAATATTAATAATATAGATATTTCAAGCAGGTTAAGAACATTGCTTTTAGCTGAAGGCGCAAAAGACATGTGTTTTTTAAGTAGGCGGCTTGGCCAAATTTGTTTAGATGTGCCAATAAAAAAAGATGTAAATTGTTATGCTAGGAAGGCTGTAGATTATAAAAATTTGATTTTGTTTTTAAAAGAGTTTGAATTAAATAAAATATTAAATAATCTGTTAAGTGATGAAGATTATAAAAAATATAATGTTAATTCAAATTCTTATACTATTACTAAAAACCCAGATTTTGATTATGTTTTAGAGCTTTTGGAGCATGAGGATTATTTAGATTTTTATATTGAAGATAGTTTATATATTTTTGCAAAGGATAATATTTTTGAATATACAAAAGATGTTAAAAAAGATGCTTTTTATAATATAATATCTAAATCTTGCAAGAAAAAACGCACAACAAATTTAAAAGAACTATATAATTTTTGCTACAAGGAAGGTTTAATTTTAAATTTTGTTGTGTTTTCTTGTGATATAGCTGCGTATATTGTAGACGTTTTAGACACAGATTTTTCTATAGATAGCTTAGCTTTAAAATATGCGTTTAACTGCTCTTTGCCAGGCTGCTTTTTAGATATAATAAAATCACTAGAACAAAAGGTATGTTTTGAAAAGCTTAATTTTTTGCTTGAAAATATAGAATTGCCTCTTGCAAAAGTATTATCTCAAATGGAAAATGCTGGGTTTTATATAAATAAAAATGAGCTAGATAGTTTTTGTAGTTTTTTAGAGCAAGATATAAATTATTTAAAAAGAGATATATATGAATTTTGCGGCACAGAGTTTAATATAAATTCTACTAAAGAGCTAGCCTCTATTTTGTTTAATAGATTGGGGCTTAAGAAAGGGAAAAAAACAAAAACTGGTTATTCCACAGATATGGATGTATTGCAAAAGCTTGTGAAATACAATCCCGATGTTTCAAAAATAATAGATTATAGGTTAAAGTCTAAACTTATGAACACATATGTTTTGGGCTTAAAAAAGTTAATTAAATGTGATGGTAGAATATATTCGCATTTTAATCAAACTAAAACAAGAACTGGCAGAATAAGTTCTACCGCGCCAAACATACAAAATATACCAGTTAAAACAGAGCTTGGCGCAAGGATGCGCAAATTTTTTATAGCTAAAAATTATAATGTTTTAATAGATGCAGACTATTCGCAAATAGAGCTTAGAATTTTAGCTTCGCTATCTGAAGATGAAAGCATGCTAAAAACGTTTAATAGTGGCGGCGATATACACGAACTAACTGCAAAAAATATTTTTGGGTTTATATCTAAAGAAACTAGGAGTAGAGCCAAAACTGTTAATTTTTCAGTGTTATATGGTGTTAGTGCATTTTCTTTAGGCAAAGATATTGGGGTGTCTACAAAGCAAGCAAAGCAATATATAGATTCTTTTTTTAATTCGTATATTGGTGTTAAACAGTATTTTGATTATATTTTAAAAAAAGCTCAAGAAACCGGCAGAGTGTATACGCTATTTGGCAGATATAGAAAGCTGCCTGAACTTAATTCTAAGAATAAGAATATTGTAGAGCTAGGCAAAAGAATGGCTAAAAACACACCAATTCAAGGAACAGCTGCAGATATTATAAAAATAGCTATGATTAAGGTGGCAGATAGGTTAAGAAAGGAGAATTTAGGAGCTAAAATAATACTTCAGGTGCATGATGAACTATTAGTAGAAACACCGCTTAAAGAATCTGAATATGTGGCACATTTAGTTAAAGAAGAAATGCAAGGCGCAGCGAAATTAAAGGTTCCATTGGTTTGCAGTGTTGGAATAGGCAAAACGTGGTATGACGCTAAAAATTAGTTGTTTATGGTTAATATGTTAACTTTGCACTATTTTGACAAAAAATTAACATTTAATAGTTGTATACTGTGTATTGTATTATATATAGTTTAAATGGTGTTTAAATGATTATATACATAGATATCTTGTTAATTTTAAATTTATTTGTGGACTATTTTTTATTATTAAGTTGCAGTATACTTTTAAAGGTTAACATAAAAAAGAAGCGTTTAATAGCTGGGGCTTTATTGGGCAGTGCGTTCTCGCTTTTAATACTTTTGCCTAGCCTTAATGTTTTTTTAAATTTGATTGTTAAAATTGCGAGTGGTTTAATTTTAGTGTTAGTAACATTCGGATATAAAAAGAAACAGTTGTTTATAAAAACTTTCTTAATTTTTTTTACAGAAAATTTAATTTTTATTGGTGTTATGTTTTTTCTTTGGGTATTCGTTTCACCGCCTGGGATGTTTTGGAAAAATGGAGTTACATATATAGCAATTTCGCCGTTTGTGGTGGTGTTTGGTAGTTTAATAGCCTATATGTTTACGTGTGTTATTAATTTTATACTGGCTAAAAGGGTGGATTGTAAAAAAATATATTCTATTAGAATAGAGTTTAACAAAAAGTTCGTGGTTTTAAAGGCTCTTTATGATAGTGGTAATTGTTTGGTGGAGCCATTTTCAGGAAAGCCTGTATGCGTTTGTGAATATGAAAAGTTGGTTAATATTTTTCCAGAAGAATTTCATAACTTTTTTATAGATTTTTTTGGCAGAGTTAGCGATGTTGAACGTTCTAGGTTTAGAAAATTTATAAAATTAATACCAACAGATACAATATCTGGTTGCGGGTTGTTGCCGGCGTTTTCGCCTGAGAGCTTTTATGTTTTTAATGCGCAGGCAAAAAAACAACAGTTAGACTGTTACGTAGCAGTTACCACTAAAAAGATATCTGACGGCGAGTATAGTGCCATAATAGGAGATTTTAATTGAGAGGAAGAGTGTTTATGTTTGGTGCTTTTAGAAGAGTATTGGTTAAACTTTTATTAAAATTAGGCTTTAAAAATGCAGCATACTATATAAACGGCCCTGTTAAGCTTCCTGCCCCGCTTAGCAAAGAGCAGGAGGAGGAGATATTTAAAAAGCTAGGGAATAACGACAGCAACGCAAAAGATATGTTAATAACACATAATTTAAGGCTTGTTGTATATATAGCCAAAAAATTTGAATCTAGCGGTGTTGGAGTGGAAGATTTAATATCTATAGGCACAATAGGGCTAATAAAGGCTTGCAATACATTTTCGCCCCAAAAAAATATAAAATTAGCCACATACGCTTCAAGATGCATAGAAAACGAAATACTTATGTATTTAAGAAAAGCGGCCACTAAAAAATATGAAATGTCTATAGATGAGCCGTTAAAGGTAGATTGGGATGGGAATGAGCTTTTGCTTTCAGATATTTTGGGCACAGAGAACGATTGCGTAAATAAAAATATTGAAGACAGGGCGGAGTGGAACGTTATTTTAAAATTTATAGATAGGTTAGATGTGCGAGAACGTGATATAATGAAAATGCGTTTTGGCATGTTAGACGGTAAAGAGCACACCCAAAAAGAAGTTGCAGATAAAATAGGAATATCACAATCTTATATATCACGGCTTGAAAAGAAAATAATATGCAGGCTAAGGAAGGAGATAGAGAAAAATAAAGTACGAGGTTAGACATTATATAGGTTTTAATAAAGCAAAAAAAATGTTGACTTTTGAAAAAATATGCTTTACAATGAGGCTATTGGGTTTTATGTTGTAAATATTATGAGATGTTTTGTATGTTGGAAGTTATATTTGGCCCTATAGCTTAAAGTAGAGCGTTGGTTTCAAAGGTGATGGTGCGAGTCCATTTTTAGGGCAAATTTTTAATCCTAAGCGAGGTTTTTAGTATGTATGAAGATAAGACGTTAGTATGCAAAGAATGTGGTAAGGAGTTTGTTTTCCCTGCAGGTGAACAGGAGTTTTACGCTGAAAAAGGTTTTGAGAATGAGCCACAGCGCTGTAAAGAATGCAGAGATGCGCGAAAAAATGCGTCTAGGGCTAACAGGCAGCTTTACAGTGCCACTTGTGCTGATTGTGGCGGCGAGGCTAGAGTGCCTTTTCAGCCAAGAGAGGGGCATCCTGTGTATTGCAGTGAATGTTTTTCGAAAATAAAGGATAGGGATCGAGAGAGAAATTAATATTAGATTATATATGCGTTGTTTTATGCGGGGGCGTTTTATTTTACGCTCCTGCTATTTAAATGTTAACTTAGTTAGCCTTTAAATTTTTGTTACTACTACTGCCTAACACTTCAGAAACCACAAACCGTGGTCTTCTTTTCGTTTCCATATATATTTTTCCTATATACTCGCCTATAATCCCGAGAGATACCAGCACCATGCCGCCTATAGCCCATATAGAGGTCATGAGGCTAGTCCAGCCGGATACGGTTTTGCTGTTAATTAGGCTTAGTAGGCAGTATATAGTCATTACTACACTGAGTATTATTGAAAATATTCCGGTTAGGAAAATTATATGCATTAATTTAACGGAACATGACGTTATTCCGTTCATTGCAAAGGTTAACATTTTAGGGAGCGGGTATTTGCTTACTCCGGCTTTTCGTTCTTTTCTGCTGTAGTAAACAGAGCAATATTTAAAGCCTATCATTGGTATTATTCCACGTAAAAATAAATTTACTTCTTTAAATTGTTCTAGGCTATATAAGGCGCGTTTGCTCATAAGCCTAAAGTCTGCGTGGTTATATATTGTTTTAGCACCAAGTATATTCATTATTTTGTAGAATGCTTCGGCAGACTTCTTTTTAAAGAAGCTGTCTTTTTTTCTGTCTTTTCTAACGCCATACACTATGTCGAAGCCGTTAATATACCTATCCACCATATCGTCTATTGCGTTTACGTCATCTTGCAGGTCTGCATCTATAGATATTGCCATATCACATCGTTCTTTAACGCTCAAAAGCCCTGCCAAAAGAGCGTTTTGGTGCCCTTCATTTTTGCTAAGCTTTATGCCTGTGAATATGTTGCTTTTAATATTTAACTCTTTTATTATATCCCATGTTTTGTCGTAAGACCCATCATTTACAAAAAGAATTTTACTTTTAGTTGAAATTTTTTTCTTTACAATTAAAGATTCTAATTTTTTTTTCAAAATTTCTGCAGTTTCCCTAATAACTTCTTCTTCGTTATAGCATGGCACAACAATATATAAAATATTTTCCATTTTAAAAAACCTTTCGAAATACCAAAATATACTATAAATTTAAAAATTTAAATAACACAGCTTATATGAAATATTAACATTATTTATATTTGTAGTCAATTTTTATATAATTCTATTTTAGGATGCTAAATATATTATTTATTATGCAAAAAGTATAAAAAATTATTATTTATGTTATATAAAAATTTATTTTTAATTTGCTAAAAGTTATAAAAATTGTTGAAATTGTTTTTTATTTTTGATATTATAGTTGTACGTGGACATGTAATTTTTATTATTAAAATTTGTTACATAATTATAGCTTTTAAAACCTTTTTACATGAAATTTTAGGCGATTGGGAGGAAAATATATTGGATAATTCTGGAAAAGATTATGCCGTTAATATTATGGTTATGGGCGTAGGCGGCGGTGGTGGAAACGCTGTAAATAGAATGGTAGATTCTGATATGGGGTCTGTTAACTTTGCTGCGTTAAACACCGATAGCAAAATTTTGGGTTCGTCTAAGGCAAATATAAAGCTTGCTATTGGTTCGAGAGCCACAAAAGGCGATGGAGCAGGTGGAAACCCAAGCATTGGAAGAAGTGCTGCGGAAGAAAGCATAGATGATATAAGAAAGGTGTTAGAAGGCGTGCATATGCTTTTTATAACTGCAGGCATGGGTGGCGGCACGGGAACAGGTGCGGCTCCTGTTGTTGCGCAGGTTGCGCGTGAAATGGGCATTTTAACTGTTGGGGTGGTAACTAAGCCTTTTTCTTTTGAGGGCGCAGTGCGCATGAAGCAGGCAGATGAGGGCATAAAGTGCTTGCGGCAGGTGGTGGATTCTTTAATTGTTGTGCCAAATGAAAATTTGAAGATGTTGGGTGATAAGAAAATAACCTTCTTCAATGCTTTTGAAGCAGCGGATGATGTTTTAAAGCAGGGTGTTAAAAGTATATCAGAGCTTATTAACACTTCAGGCTTTATAAATTTGGATTTTGCAGACGTAAAGGCCATAATGAAGGACGCAGGTTATGCGCATATGGCAGTGGCTAGCGCTAAAGGTGAAGATAAAGCGGTAACTGCAGCTGAAATGGCAATATCTAGCCCTTTGCTTGAAACTTCTATTTCTGGTGCTAAGGGTTTGATTATAAATATAACTGTGCCTGTAAATGTGGAGTTAGGTGAAATAGACGCAGCTACTAGTCATATTAGCAGCACTGTAGATAAAGAGGCGAACATAATTTTTGGCGCTGTTTTTGATGAAAATTTAGATGATGAAATAAAAATAACAATTATAGCCACCGGTTTTGACACCGACATAAAAAGTTCTGTTTCTGTACGCAAAACAAGCACAGCAGATGTTGGGATGTCTGCTAATTCTATGCCTAGCAGGTATATGCCTGATGATGGGATGCGTGTGGCTCCTTCGCCCGGTAAATATTCATCTTTTAACTCTTCTGGGTCTTTTTCAGAATATCCGTCAGATTATGGAGACATTAAAGATAGTGGCTCTTCTGAAGAAACGGTAGACCCCAAATTTAATTTAGATAATACAGATGCTCAGTTTAATGATTTTAATGACATAATGGATATTTTTAATAGGAAGAATGGAATTTTTGATAGGAAAGATGAAATTTTTGATAAATGATTTTATATGTTAGATGAGCAAAAGTTTGGTAGTTCTATATTAGGCGGCTTTAAAAAAGAAAATGTTATATAAACTATATAAATGATTTGGTGCGGGAGCATGCAAATTAGCTGGAAATTTTAAAGAAAGACTGTGATCTTAAATTGTGAGCTAGTTCTAATTGATTTTGGTGGCATAATATATATTTTAATGGGGAATATGGGTTTTTTAGTGAGTTATTTTGTTTTTGCAATATAATAAATATTATTAGGAGATTTTATATGTTAGATGAGCAAAAGTTTGGTAGTTCTATATTAGGCGGCTTTAAAAAAGAAAATGTTATAAACTATATAAATGATTTGGTACGGGAGCATGCAAATGAGCTGGAAATTTTAAAGAAAGACTGTGATCTTAAAAATGGGCAGATAGCTAAAGAGTTGCAGGAAGCTAAGGTTTTGTGTGATAACTATAAAAAAAAGTTAGATGAATTTGAAGATTTATTTAAAAGTGATAAAGAGAATATTAGAGCCATGTTAAACGAAAAAGAGGAAGCTTTAAAGCAAAAAGATGAGACGATATTTAACATGGCTGAGAGAATAAAGGCGCTTGAACGAGATATTGCCACCTTTAAAAGTTTGAATAAAAACGATGAATATAAAATAAAAAGAGCTGAATATATTGCAAAAGAAAGAGTAAGCCAAATAGTAAATAAAGGTAAAGACGAATATAAAAAGCAGATGGATGCATATAAAAATGAAAAAGATTTGCTAAAAAGGAATGCTTATAGAGAGGCTTCTCAAATTTTAAATTCTGCTGCTTCTAGAGTGTCTAGGTTTAACAACGAGGTTAAAGATGAATTAAAAAAGCTTTACGATGTTTCTATAGAAAATGCTAAAAATATAATATCTTGTGCAAAAATTGTGGCGCAAAGAATGTTAAGTGATGCTTCTAAAGCTGTGTTAGAAAAATATGAAGATTTAAATTTAGAAGATTTTAGTGTTTTAGAGAAGTTTGATATAGACGGCATAAGCAAAAAGGTAGATGAAGAGGTTTTTAAAGCTATGGAAGGCCTAAAAAATTTAGAAATATTTAAAGATATTCCAGCTACAAAGCCAGTGGTGACTCCGAAAAAGCATAGAAGGTTAATATTAGATATTTCGCGTAGAAGAAATAAAGAATAGATGTTGGGAAGTTTTCGGTTTTGTTAAATATTGCAATAGATGGCCCTGCGGGGGCTGGTAAGAGTAGCGTTGCCAGAAAGGTGGCTGAAATATTTAATATTTTTTATTTTGACACCGGTGCTTTATATAGGGCTGTGGGCTTTTATATGCTAAAAAAAGGTTTGTTTAATAGGCAAGGTTTTAGTATTGAAGGCGAGCTTGCGTTTTGCAATTTAGAGTTGAAATATTTAAATAAAAAGCAGCATATATTTTTGTGTGGTGAAGATTTAAATTCGCATATAAGAACGAGTAATGTGGCTGCTGCTGCTAGTTTTGTGTCTCGCAATTTAAAAGTTCGCGAATATCTTTTAAACATGCAGCGAGATTTTGCTAAAGTTCACAGTGTTGTTATGGATGGCAGAGATATAGGCACTGTTGTGTTGCCAAGTGCTAATTTAAAGGTGTTTTTAACTGCTTCTTTAAGAGCAAGAGCTTTTAGAAGGTATAAAGAGCTTATTTTAAATGGAGGCAATTATAATTTTGAAGATGTTTTTAACAATATTAAGGCACGCGATTTGAGTGATAGCGCAAGGGAAATAGCGCCGCTTAGAGCTGCTAAAGATGCTGTGGTTATAGATACTACACATTTTTCATTAGATGAGAGCGTTAAAAAGGTGCAGAGTTTGGTGGAGCAGTTAAATTTGGAGGAGTATATTGAGCTTTTATAGTGTAGCTTATAGGGTTTGTGTTTTTGTTTTTAGTTTATATTTCAAAATAAAAGTACGCGGATATGAGAATTTAGGCAGTTTTGGCGCTGGCGCTGTTTTAATATCAAATCATGTTAGCTATTTAGACCCTATAATGCTTGGCATTCCTTTTAAAAATAGGAGCCTTTTCTTTATGGCTAAAAGGGAGCTTTTCTCCGTGCCTATTCTTGGGCGTGTTATAAAATGCCTTGGTGCTTTTCCTGTAAATAGAGGCAGTAAAGATGTGAAAGCTTTAGAGGTTGCTGTAGATATAGTTAGGGCTGGCGGCATAGTTGCAATGTTTCCTCAAGGTGGGCGCCGGAAAAATATAGAGGCTTCTGCTCCAAAAACTGGCTTTTCGCGTATAGCTCTTGCTGCAAATGTTAAGGTTATTCCTAGTTCTATTTGTTATAGTGGGCTTTGGCCACGCAGTAAGGTATATGTAAATTTTGGTGCGGCTGTTAGTTTGCAAGATGTTTTAAAAAATGAAGCAGTTAATATTGATGGAGTAAATTTTAAAGATATAAAATTTTTAACAAATAAGGTTTGGCAAGAGGTGTTAAGGTTATATAGCGTTAAATAGGCCGTTAATGGTTGTTGAAGTTTTGTTTTATAGTTTGGCTGTTTTGCAAATTTAATTTTTTAATGATTTGTGTATGGAATTTTATTTAAGTTTTAAAAAATAAAAATTTTACGGGGCTTTTTTTATGGTTAATTTAGCAAAAACGGCAGGCTTTTGTTTTGGAGTGCGTAATGCTGTGAATGTTGTGGATAATTTGCTAAAATCTGGTTTTAATGTATGCGCTTTGGGTTATATAATACACAGTCCGCAGGTTGTAGATTTGTTAAAAAACAGAGGTGTGCGTGTTGTAGATGGCGTTTCAGAGGTTAAAAATGGCGAAGTTTTAGTTATAAGGTCGCATGGAGTTGAGCCTAAAGTTTATGAGGAAATTAATAAAGTTGGGGTGAGTTTTAAAGATGCCACATGCCCTTTTGTTAGGCGCATACAAAATGAAGTTTTTAAAGAATATAAAAACGGCAAGAGAATATTAATAGCAGGCGATGCAAACCACCCTGA
Organism: uncultured Clostridiaceae bacterium; assembly: GCA_946411985.1. GTDB lineage: Bacteria > Bacillota > Clostridia > Oscillospirales > Ruminococcaceae > RUG12519. The sequence goes on along the minus strand of CAMKFY010000002.1, from coordinate 18,888 downwards.
AGTTAGGGGAATTTTGGGTTATTGTAAAAACGAGGCTTTAGTGTTTTCTAGTTTGGCTGAGCTTAAGTTGTTGTTTGGCAAAAATGGTTATTTAAAGAAAGAGCCTGTTTTTTTAGCTGCTCAAACCACCTTTAACGTAAAGGTTTGGGAGAGTAGTGTTTCATTTTTAAAAGATGTTTGCGGCTGTGAAAACATAAATTCATTTTGCTCTATATGTTCTGCAACGGTGAATAGGCAAAATGAGGCTATTTTGCTTTCTAAGAGTAATGATGTTGTTTTTGTTGTTGGCGGGAAAAACAGTTCCAACACTCGTAAAATTTATGAATTATGTGCAGAAAATTGTGAAGCTTTTTTTATTGAAAGTTTAAAAGATTTAGAGAATTTAAATTTTAATTTAAAGGGCAAATCTGTTGGGCTCACAGCAGGAGCGTCCACACCAGATTTTTTAATAGAAGAAGTGTATGGCAAAATTGTTAGTTATATATAGTAGGAGTTAGTTCTAACTTTGTATATGTTATATTAAAATTTTCCGACATTTTGCAATAAAAAAATAGTTGCATTTATTGTTTTTTTGTTGTATTATTTGTTATATTAAAAAATTAGTTTATTTTGTGGGGGTGTTATATGTTTAAACGTTCTGCATTGGAGCTTAAAAGTGTTAAAAATTTGTGTGTTATCTCTTTTTTGCTAGCTATTAAAATTGTTATTCAGTTAACATGCACAATACGTATAGCCAACTATTTATATATAGGTTTTAGTTTTTTAATTTTTATAGTTACAGGCAGTATGTTTGGCCCGGTTGTTTCTTTTTTGTTTGGGTTTATGGCAGATATTTTAGGGTTTTGTGTTTGCAGTAGCAAGGGTGGTGGTGATTTTTTTATAGGGTTTACTATTTCCAGTATTGTTTCTGCTGTTATATATAGTTTGTTTTTATATAAATTTAAGTTGGGCGTTATTAGGGTTGTTTTTGCGCAGATTATACATGATTTAGTTGTTTGTTTTTGGTTAAACACTTTATGGCTCAGCATTACTAGGTTTAATGGCGATTTGCAAAAGGCATTTTTTAATAGAATTTTAAAAGAATGCTTAGTGCTGCCAATTAATTGTGTAATGGCTTTAGTTGTAGCTTCTGCTTTTAAGAAGGTGGTGGAGCGGCTAAAGCTTTCTTAATCCAATTTAGGGTGTGCTGTTATGCATTTTAAGAGAATACGGGATTCTGTTTTAGAGTTTAAATCTGTTCGTAATTTAAGTTTAATATCGTTGTTTATGTCTATTTGGGTAGTTTTAGATTTGTTTTTTGTTTTAGAAATTTCTCCGGAGTGTTATATTTCTTTTGGGTTTTTGGTGTGCGCGTTGGTTGGCGGTATGTTTGGTGCTTTTGTTGGCGGGATATTTGGTTTTTTTGGTGATTTGTTGTGTTATTTTGTGCGGCAACGTGGTAGTTTTTTTGTGGGTTACGCGGTAACCACTATGGTGGACGGTATAATTTACGGTTTAATTTTATATAAAAACAGGTATTATGCTGGCAGGGTAATATTTGCGCAAATTGTGCGTGATATTTTTTGCAATGTTTTCTTAAATACTTTGTTTATTGTTATGCATGTTGGTGGTGACTTTTTAAAAATTTTGTTGTGTGTGCGGGTGCCAAAAAATATTATAAAAATGCCTATTAATATTTTGTTTCTATATATATTAACAAAAATTTTTAGTAAATTCATAGAAAAGCAAGGTTTGTAGTTTAGTAAACCTTGCTTTAAAATTTATAATATTTAACGTTTTAGTTTTTAATAATAGTTGTTTTACTACGTTTACGTTAAATGGGCGATGGTTTTAAATATAATATATTAAAATATTAGTTTATGTTTATATAAAAAACTTGTTCATAAACTGCAAATATCCTTCATATAGAAATAGTAGCTAATAAATTAAACAAATATAAATAGCAGTTAAAAATGGAGGATTTATTTTGAATATATTATCTATATTTAAACTTTTTAAAGATGGAAATGGCAATGTTAATTTTAAATATAAAAATCGTCATAAAGTTCAAAACCAATCTGTAAATTTAAGAAAAAGTAAAATAGAAGGCATTAGAAATGTTAATAATATTAGTGGCCTTTCTTTTAAAGAAGCGAGTAATATTTTAAAAAAACATGGTGAGAATAGCATAGTATCTCACAAAAATGTGTCGGCAGTTAAAATTTTTGCAGGCCAGTTTAAAGATTTTTTAATGTTAATACTTTTAGTGGCAGCTGCTGTTTCTATTTTTATGGGTGAATTTATTGAATCGGTGTCTATATCTGCAATACTTTTTTTAAATGCCATAATGGGTTTTATTCAAGAATATAAAACAGAGAAAACGTTAGAAGCATTAGATAATATGTTAACTTTAAATGTTAATGTTATACGTGAGGGCAGCGTTACTGCAGTGCCTGCTAACAAAATAGTAAGAGGAGATATTATTTTATTAAAAGCTGGGGACGTTGTGCCGGCAGATGCGGTTATTTTAGATTGCAAAAAATTAGAGTTAGATGAATCTATATTAACAGGCGAGTCTAGCCCGGTTATTAAAGAAAAAAGTGAACCGCCATCTACAATTAATAGTTTAAATATAAAAGATGTTGTTTATATGGGCACGGCAGTGGTTAAAGGCAGCTGCACAGCTAAAGTGTTAGCCACCGGCATGAACACTCAAATGGGGAGAATTGCTAAGGTTATAGATAATATTGCAGACGAGGCTACGCCACTACAGAAAAAATTAGATCAGATGGGCAAATTCATAGTGGTTGGTTGTTTAATAATATCTTTTATTATCGTAGCGTTTGGCATATTACGCGGTGAATCTGTTTTAGATATTATAATAACAGGCCTTTCTTTAGCGGTGGCTTGCGTGCCAGAAGGGTTGCCTGCAATAGTTACAATAGCGTTAGCTTTTGCTGTTAGGCATATGATAAAACGAAAAGCTTTAGTTAGAAAGTTACACGCTGTGGAAACTTTAGGCTGCGCTAGCGTTATATGCACCGATAAAACTGGCACAATAACGCAAAACAGGATGACTGTTAAAAAAATAATAACCCCTAATTATGAGTTTGATGTTGAAGGTGATGGTTTTAGAAAAGATGGGGATATTTTAATAAATAACGACAAGGCCTCTTTTTCAACATACCCTTTTTTGAAAGATATATTACAAACTTTTGTTGTGTGTAATAATTGCGAAATAAATTTAAATGAACAAGGTGAATTTAATTTTGTGGGCGAGCCAACAGAAGCAGCACTTTTGGTAGCAGCTTTTAAAGCAGGCGTAACAAAAAACGATAAAGAATATGTTATACTAGACGAAACGCCATTTGACTCATATAAAAAGTTTATGACGGTATGCGCTGCAAATAAACATGGGAATAGATTTGTTTTCATGAAAGGCGCTTATGACGTTGTAATAAAAAAATGCAAATTTTATAAAGAGGGGTTAGAAATACCTATTAATAGCGTTCGAGCTGCTTTAGATGCGAAGCATAGCGCAATTTGTAAGGCTGGTATGCGTGTTTTAGCGTTTGCTTATAAGTGTTTAGATGGTGGTGATAGTTATTTTACATTTTTAGGGCTTGCAGCAATGCTAGACCCACCACGCAAAGAAGCTAAAGCTGCAGTTAGAATTTGCAAAAGCGCAGGCATAAAAACTATAATGATAACTGGTGACCATAAAGACACAGCAAAAGCTATTGCTAAGCAGGTGGGGATATATAAAAAAGGTGACCTCTGTGTTGAAGGCAGCTACATAGACAGCATTAATGAAGACGAACTAAAAAGTTTAGTTAAAAGAGGGACAGTGTTTGCTAGAGTGTCTCCTAGCCATAAGCTTAAAATAGTTAAAGCTTTAAAAAGCTTGGGCAATGTTGTTGCCATGACAGGAGATGGAGTTAACGACGCGCCTGCGATAAAAGAAGCGGATATTGGAGTTTCTATGGGCGTATCTGGTAGCGATGTGGCCAAGCAGGCCGCAGATTTGGTGTTATTAGACGATAATTTCTCCACTTTAGTGGATGCAGTGGAGGAAGGCAGGCTAATATATAATAACATAAGAAAATTTATGCGTTATCTTTTATCTTGTAATATTGGTGAAATTTTAACTTCGCTTTTTGCAATATTAATGGGTATGCCAATACCGCTTCTTCCAATGCAAATATTGCTAATAAATTTGGTTACAGACAGCCTACCGGCAATAGCGTTAGGGCTAGAGCCTAAAGATAGAGATGTTATGGGCAGCCCGCCAAGAGACGCAAAAGAGAGTATATTTTCTAAAGGTTTATTATTTAATATTTTGGTGCGCGGGTTTTTAATAGCTATTACAACGCTAACAGTGTTTACTATAATATTTAGAACTACGCTTTCAATAGATATATCGAGAACTGCCACATTTTTAACGCTTGTTAGTTTGCAATTAATACATGTGTTTGAGTGTAAAAGTGAGACAAAATCTATATTTAAAATAAATCATTTAAATAATAAGAAGCTGTTGTTTGCTGTTGGGTTATCTTTTTTTGTATCTTTTTGCGCTGTGTGGGTTAGCCCGTTTAATAGAATTGTTAAAAACTACCCCTTAAGCTTAGTTAATACCTTAATAGTTATATTTTTAACCTTATTAGTGCCGGTTATTAATGCTATAATGCTGGGAGTTAAAGAATATTTAAATAAAAGAGATGGTTATGAAGAAACTTTTGGTTTGCCTATAGATTTTTATTAAATTATAAATCGGTTACTAAAAATTAAAAATAGTAGCCGATTTATTTTTATGTTTTAGCGTGGTATAATAAAAATAAATATAGCTACTGCAAATTAAAATTTATATTAAATTAAAATATTGAGTATTAGAATTATTAATAAAAAAGCCTTTTAAATATAAAACTTTATTTTAAAATAGCTAATTTAAATTGTGTAAAATTAATAGCTATAAATAAATATAGCTACTATAAATTAAAATTTATATTAAATTAAAATATTGAGTATTAGAATTATTAATAAAAGAGCTATTTTAAATATAAAACTTTAGATTAAAGCAGTAAAAACTCCCTGCCTTATTTTAAAAAGCAGGGTAGTTAATAAGCTAAACGTTAGATTCAGCTTCTCTTTTCTTGTAGAAGTAGAATATTATAAAAGCTATGCTTATAAATATAACAGGCGCGAACAGCATCCAGCAAGTTTGGAATACGCCATTTTCTTCTTCTGTTAGCACTGGTTGAAATATTGTAGAAATTGTGCCAAACAATATAACTAAAAAAGATATCAAACATACTATATTAACACTAAAATTGGTTTTAAATATTTTATAATCGTGGTTTAACTCATCTTTACGTCTAAAAGCCGGGAACGACGCAATTATGAAAAGGTATGGCAAACACTGGCCAACGTTAGATAGCAACTGTAACACGTTAAACAAAGCTTTAGCATCCTTTCCAACAAATGATGTGGATATTATTAAAACGCAAACAACAGCGGCCTGTACCCACATTGCATTTTGTGGCATATCATATTTATTTTTTACTGTTAGAGCTTTTGGCCACATATTTTTAGGCGCACCGTCTAATAATGTTTTAAGTGGGGAATATATTAATGTAAATAGCGCGCCGCAAAAGCATAGTAGCATAGAAAGACCCATAATTCTCATAAACATTGCGCCCATTCCTGCTGCTTGCTGTGCGCCCATACCTAACGCCAAGCCAAGCTTAGTGCCTAAATTATTCATAAGCACGTATGTGATATTGCCTACTGTTACGCCCTCAGAAGAAACAAGCTTGGTATAATTAGAGCTTACGCCCCATAAAAGTATTGCGGTGCAATAGCCTGTGGCTATAAAAATTGTGGAAAGTATGCACGCTTTTGAGAATGTTTTAGCAGATTTGGCTTTATCTACAAGGCTGCCTAAGCTTTCTATGCCGCCATACGCAAATATAGCAAATGTAACAAACCCTATTAAAACTATAGGTTTTTCAAAATCTGGGTTTGGCGTTTTAAGGAAGGAATAAGCGCCTTTTATTGGTTCTTCAAAGAAGCCTTTATTCAAAATCAAAATTGTAAAGCTTGCAACATATAATAACACATTTATTACACTGCAAGAAAGCCCGCCAATTTTGGCTATTGTGGAAACTTTGTTAAACCCTCTTGAAGCAAAATATGTAACAGCCAATATTAATAGCATTCCAAGCAGCCCAATTGTTTGTGTGTTGCCAAGCCCTAAAACACTCCAACTTTTAGTTTTATCTTCGCCAAAAATGAAGGAAGAAATAGGTGGCCATATTCTAGCAGACACTCCCACCATCCATACAATTATGGCGAAATAATACATAAAGCTGCCAACAAAACCGTATAGCTCACCTCGTGATTTGCGCATCCAGGTATATATACCACCACTACTTTCATTTTTGAAAGATACTGCAAACTCAGCAGACACAAACATTAGCGGTAGAAAAAACGTGAACGCCCCAAATATATACCAAATTATAGAGGCATAGCCCATTTTTAAATAAGCCACAGCAGGGTTACCAAACCCAAATATAACCGAGAAAACCATTAGAATTATACCAGTTATACCTATCTTTTTTGTCTCTTTTGTATCTGACATATAAAACTCCCTTTCTTTATTAATTTTAAATTGCTATAAATAAACGCCAGTGGAAATATATTTTTCTCCGCCATCGGGCAATATTGCCACCACAACTTTATTTAAATTTTCCTGCCTTTTAGCTACTACGCTCGCAGCAAAAACGCTAGCACCAGAAGAAATTCCTAATAAAATTCCTTCCTCTTTTGCTATAATTTTTGTTGTATAATATGCTTCTTCGTCTTTAACGCACACTATTTCATCATAAATATTTGTGTTCAAATTTTTAGGAACAAACCCAGCACCAATGCCCTGAATTTTATGCGAGCCAGCAATGTTTTTAGTTAGAACAGGGGAGGAATACGGTTCCACACCTATTATTTTAATTTTACTGTTTTTACTTTTTAAGTATTCGCCAACGCCACTTATTGTGCCCCCTGTGCCTATTCCAGCTACTAAAAAGTCTATATTCCCATTCAAGCTGTTATATATTTCAGGGCCTGTTGTGAGTTTATGTATTTCAGGGTTAGCCGGGTTTGAGAACTGGTTTGGCATATAGCTACCTTCATTGTTTTTTAAGATTTCTTCAGCTTTTTTAATTGCGCCCGCCATGCCTTGTTCTTTTTCTGTTAATTCCACGTTGGCACCGTAGGCTTTTATTAAATTTATTCGTTCCACGCTCATATTTTCTGGCATAGTGAGAGTTAGGCTATACCCCTTTGCTGCGCAAATGCAAGCTAGGCCAATGCCTGTGTTGCCACTTGTTGGCTCCACTATAACCGAACCACGTTTTATTAATCCTTTTTGTTCGGCATCTGCTATCATGGCGTGAGCCACTCTATCTTTAACGCTTCCAGCTGGGTTGAAACACTCCAACTTGCCAAACAAACTAGCCTTTATATTGTTATGTTTGGCGTAGTTAGAAAGCAGTAGCATTGGAGTATCTCCTATTAAACTGAACAAATTCTTAAACACCCTCAAACCACATCACTCCCTATATATTTTACATGTTTAGAATTTATTTTTTGCAGTGTAGTATACTAAAATATGTAAGTTATGTCAAGCTTTTTTAAACAAATTTATAAATTTTTATTTAATAAATTTATTAATTTTAATTTTTACTTGTTTTTATTAAATTTGTTTGATATAATAATGTTCGTTGTGTATGCTCGATTAGGTGTTTACCTTTTTAACAAGTTAGGTTATTTACAGTTATTCTTATATTCTTAAAATTTTTGGAGGTTTGGATATATTATGGTTGAGAGCATTTTGAAAATTTCTAGTGAATGTATTAAGAAAGCCCCACCTGTTTTTAGTATTGGTGACGTTGTTAAAGTTGGGGTGGCTATTAAGGAAGGTGAGAAGGAACGTATACAAATTTTTGAAGGCACAGTTATAGCTAAAAAGCATGGTGGCGTTAGTGAAACGTTTACTGTGCGAAAGGTGTCTGGTGGCATTGGGGTTGAACGAATATTTCCAATACACTCGCCGCATGTGAAAAGTGTGGTTGTTGTGCGGCGTGGTAAGGTTAGGCGAGCAAAGCTATACTATTTGCGCAAAAGAGTGGGCAAGGCTGCCAAGGTTAAAGAACGGTTATAGCCTTCCTTTTGGTTACGCTTTTTGATGTTGTACGTGCGCTGGCCTTGTAAGGGGAACGTTTGAATGCACCGCTGATAAAGTTTAAGATTTTGGCTATTGCAATTCTATTAGTTTCTCATTTAGCATTTTTTCGGCAGTTTTTAATATGCAATACTTAGATGAATAGTAGCATAGCCCGCCTTGCACAAAAACGTTGTAGGGTGGGCATAGTTGTGCGTCTGCAGTTAATTCTAACGATGCACCGTTTACAAATGTGCCTGCTGCCATTATAACGTTGTTGCTGTAGCCTGGCATTTCGGCTGGCACAGGGCGAACAAATGAATCTACGGGCGAATATTGTTGTATGCCTTCACAAAAAGATATTAATGCTTTTTCGTTGTTTAATTGCAATACGCTAACAATATCGCTCATATGCGCATCTACTTCAGGCAACACTTTAAAGCCCATTTTATAAAATAAACATCTTAAAAATAGCGAAGTTTTTAAAGCATTCCCCACAAACGAAGGAGCAACATGTAGCCCTAAAAGGATATCTTTATTTTGATTCATGTTACAGCCAACATCTCTGCCAAGCCCCGGTGCACTAAGCCTATCTGCGCAAAGCTCTATTAACTCTTTCTTGCCTGCTATATATCCTCCACATTTTGCTATTGCGCCACCAGGGTTTTTAATTAAAGAGCCACATATAACGTCTGCGCCTACTGCTGTGGGCTCTTTTCTTTGCACAAACTCGCCATAACAATTATCTACTAAAACTATAGCGTTTTCATTAATGGAGTGCACAATGTTACATATTTGCTCTATTGCGTCTATAGATAGGCTAGGCCGTGTGCTATAACCTTTAGAACGCTGTATATATACCACTTTAACCTTTTTAGTTAAACTTTTTTTTAAAATATCTAAATTTATTTCATTATTGGTGAGCTCATTTAAAATGTTAATTTCTTTATACGTAATGCCATAGTCTATTAGGCTGTTCTTTTTGTTTGATGTTTTTAACCCTATTGTGCTATGTATTGTGGGGTATGGGGTGCCTGTTACATTTAAAATTACGTCTTTAGGGCGCAACAGCCCAAACAAAGCCACAGAAATTGTATGCGTGCCCGATATAAAGCCAGCGCGCACAATGGCGTCTTGAGCTTCAAACACGTTAGAATATAAACTGTCTATTTTCTCCCTGCCCGCATCACCATAACCATAACCCGTGCTTTCTATAAAATGCGCGGTACTTACTTTAGAGTTTATAAATGCTTTTAACACTTTAGTTTCATTAAATGCCATAAGTTTGTTAATATGGCTAAACTGAGGTTTAATTTCAGCTTCTACAATTTCTGCTAAATTTAAAAGCTTTTTATTTACATCTAAATATTCAAATTCGTTCAATTGTGGCTCCTATATGTAATATTATAAATTTAAATAGCACACAAATAGCGTGCGTATAATAACCACAGGTAACATAAAAATTTTACATAGATTTAATAATTTTATTTAAACCTATGCTATTATTGTGCGTATTTTTTATATAAACTTGCTAGAAACTTTTTATGAGAGTTTATATAAATTTGAATTTAATTGTTGCATTTTACTAAATTAAATTAATATTAGAACTAACCAAATTTGTTAAGAAACTGTTAACAATCTCGTATAAATTTTAGAAATAGTATATTTATCTATAACATTAAAAAATTTAAACTGTTTGCAATGCAACAGCAAATAAATAGTGTTATATTTTACTAAATTAAATTAATGTTAGAACTAGCCAAATTTGTTAAGAAACTACTAATAATTTCGTATAAATTTAGAGTAGTATCCTTATCTATAACATTAAAAACTCCAAACTGCTTGCAAGGCAGCATTAAAGATATAACTTCCACTCCGCTTAAAGATGTTGCTATAGCTTTTGATGTGTTTATTAGTTCGTTTAAAACAACCTTCCTTATGGCTATATTTTTCTCTTTTGCTGTGTTGTAAAGAATATTTATTAACTGTTCGCTATATACCACGCCTTTACTTGCAATTGGTATTATTATATCTTTTAAATTTTTATTTGGCTCCACATATGGCTTTATAACTATTGCAATATTTGGTTTTAACATATATGTGGCTGTTTTAGCTGAATTTAATCCTATCTTTTCTTTAACCAAAAATGCGGCACTAAAATTTAAATCTAGGTTTTTTAATAATTTTAGTAATATAGCGCAACAAGCTTTATCTGCCACGAATTTTGAAATTACATTAGAATAATAAAAGTTTAAATTTTCGTTACTAAATCTAAATATCTCGCCAAGCGTTATATGCTTTTCTGCCTGCTCTTTGTTTGCAAAACCAAAGTCTATGAATAGTTCTTTAATGTTAACATAACCTCTTCTTTCTTCATCAGTTTGTAGGTGTACTGGTTTTTTCATGCATATAACGCCATTTAAATTGTTTTTTGATATTATTCTACTGCCCGGCAGACACGCTATATCTATGCCGCCTAAAGCTTTAAATTTAACACTTCCGCACGGCTCTATGTCAGATGCCATGAGCCCTTGCTCGTCTATGTTTGCTGTTAGCATTATACTAAGATTTGAGCCGTTTACGTTTTTATTTACCACTAAATTTCCTATTCCATCTTTTTTATATACACAACTACTCGGTAAAAACTTAGTAATTTCTTTTATTGCTAACTCTTCTTGCGAAATTGTTGAATTTATTTCACAAAACTTCTCTAATATGCATTTTATATCTTCCAAAGCCCAACACCCTTTTTTAATATTTTAAGCGCGTGTATATTTAAACTATCACATAAAAATTTAAAAATTTAAAAATTTAAAATAGCATTGTAAATTAAATTTGCTGTGTTATGTATATCGTTAATGTCTACTATTTCAAACGACGTGTGCATATTTTTAAGTGGTATTGAAAGCAGTGCGCAAGGCACGCCACCTTTTGTTATGGTTATGCTGTCGGCATTTGTGCCTGTGAGCCCGTTCATTACTTCTAGTTGATATGGTATATTATTTTTTTTGGCTATATCTATAAATTGTGTTGATAGAGTTCTGTTTAAAATAGGGGATATGCCTATCATAGGGCCATGCCCCATAATGCCTAAAGATGTTGAGCTGTCAACACCTAAAGTTTTTGCAAAGCTAACGTCTACGCATATAGCAATATTTGGATTTAGTTCATAGCTTGAAGTGGCAGCGCCCCCCTGCGAAGTTTCTTCTAGGGAGCTAAACATAGCATATATGCCTGCTTTTAAATTTTCTTCTTTTAATTTTTCCAGCGCTAAAAGAATTGCAAAAACAGAAGCTCTATTATCTAAATAGCGAACGCATACTCTGTTATTTTGCAACATTACGGGGTTATAATCAAAAACTATAGCATCGCCTTCTTTAACATATTGCTTTACTAATTCTGGTTTTAAGCCAACATCAACAAGAATATCGTTTGCACTTTGATTATTTTTAAATATGAAGCCATTTAATTTTGGCTCCGAGCACACTGTAACCTTTTTATATATTAAACTTTTAAAATCCATCCCACCGCAACACGAAGCTTTAATATAGCCACTGCTTGTTATAGCGTTTGCTACTAAGCCTACTGTATCGGTGTGCGCTTCTAACACTATTTTTGGCGCGCCTTCTTTTGGCTTTCTAACTTCGCATATAACGCTATTTAACTTTGTTATATAAACATTATTTGAATATTTTTTAAGCTTTTCTTTTAAATATTCACTTATATCTTTCTCTCTGCCAGATATGCTATTTATGGAACACAATTCTAAAAGTAATTTTGAATTTAACATGCTAAATTTAAAACTCCAAACATTCTCTTATATTTTTAAAACAGATTTTACAAAATCCTTGCCACGCTCTTCAAAATTGCTATACATATCAAAGCTAGCGCAAGCCGGTGAAAACAATACAACATCACCACATGTTGCTAATTTTTTAGCTTTAACAACAGCATCGCTCACACTTTTTGCCCTTAAAATTTTAAAATCTTCACAAAAATTATTGTTATTTTTGATGCCGCATTCTATTTTGTTTGCAGTATCTCCTATTAAAATTAATGCCTTAACCTTTTTTAAAATTTCGTCTATTAATCCGTCAAAAGGCACTTTTTTATCATACCCACCTGCTATTAATATTATATTATTTTTAAAGCTATTTAGAGCCGCTATTGTTCTTGTTGGAGTGGTGGCTATAGAATCGTTATACCACAATATATTATCGTTATTTTTCACAAGCTCCAGCCTATGTTTTACTCCTTTAAACTCTTTTGCCACCTTTTTTATGCTGCTTGGGCTTGCCATACCATACACGGCCGCTATTACAGCTAAAAAATTTTCAATGTTGTGAGCTCCTAAAAGTGCTATATCTTTAGAATTTAAAATTTTTTCATATTTGCCATTTTTAGCGTGGTATAAATTTTGACTATTTTCTTCATAAAAGGCGCCGTTTAAAATCTTGCTTTTCATGCTAAACTTTTTAACAAAGCCTCTTGCATAATCTTCAAACCCACAACATATATTATTATCTAAGTTTAATATCAATTTTGAAAATGCATTTTGATGGATGAATATATTCTGTTTTGCTTTAATATATTCGCCCATGTTTTTATGAACGTCTAGGTGGTTTTCAGATATATTCGTTATAACGGCTATGTCTGGCGATTTTCGCATAGAAAGCAGTTGAAAACTAGAGAGCTCCACAACGCAAACATCGCTCTCACCTATATTCTGCAATTCGCATAACAAAGGTTTGCCAATGTTTCCGCCCACATGAACGTTAAAGCCATCCTGCTTTAAGATAGATGCTATTAAAGTTGTTGTTGTTGTTTTTCCGTCGGAGCCTGTTATTGCTATAATTTTACATGGGCAAAAATCGAAAAAAAGCTCCATTTCAGACGTTACAACAACACCTTTTTTAATTGCAGCTTGCAGTACACTGTTATTAAAATATACACCAGGTGACCGTATTACTATGTCGAAATTTAAAATATTATTAAGATAATCCTCACCGCATATAAACGTGGCTCCAGCTTCTTTTAATATGTTAGCTTTATTGCCAAGCTCAACTTCACTTTTTTTGTCTAGAACTGTTACATTAATGCCTTTCTCTAGAAACATAATTATAGCTTTAAAATTAGACACTCCAACGCCAATAAAAGCTACTTTTTTGTTAATGCAATATTTCAAAAACGAGTTTAATTCACGAAACAAAAAAACACCCTCCATAAAGTAAAAACTAAACATAAGAACAAGCAAAATAAACCATCAGCAACACAACCACACCATATTATGTATAAAAGCTAAACAATGTACACAATTTTATAATGCTATATAGTAGCTGCTAATGGTTTTTAAAGGTGTTTTACAAAAAAACTACAACCTAGCCACTCCCGTTTTTTTCGCAGCCTCTGCTACAGCACTGGCTATTTTTTCTTTAACTTCTGGGTTAAATGGGCTTGGTATTATGTAATCTTTATTTAACTCCTTCTCTTCAATTATGTTTGCAATAGCGTAGGCAGCAGCTATTTTCATTTCGTCATTTATATCTTTCGCTCTTACGTCTAATGCTCCTCTAAATATTCCAGGGAAGGCGAGCACGTTGTTAATTTGATTGCTAAAATCACTCCTACCAGTGCCCACAACAGCAGCTCCAGCTTCTAACGCGTCTTCAGGCATTATTTCTGGAGTGGGGTTTGCCATAGGGAACAGTATTGGGTTTTTAGCCATAGACTTTACCATGTTTTTAGTAACAGTGCCTGGTGCTGATACGCCTATAAAAACATCCGCTCCTTTTATTACGTCTTCTAAAAGACCCTTTTCCCTATTTTTATTAGATATTTCTGCCATTTCTTCTTTTTCTTTGTTTAAACCACTTCTGCCTTTGTATATTGCGCCAGTTCTATCACACATTATAACATTTTCCAGCCCCACCGCCATTAAAAGCTTTATTATTGCTATGCCAGCAGCTCCAGCCCCACTTGTGACCACCTTAACATCTTCAATTTTTTTGCCTACTAATTTTAAAGCGTTTATAATTGCAGCAAGAGTTACCACAGCAGTTCCGTGTTGGTCATCGTGAAAAATAGGTATATCACAAACTTCTTTTAGCTTGCGTTCTATTTCAAAACAACGTGGAGCAGATATATCTTCTAAATTTATACCACCAAAACTACCACTTATTAGCGACACTGTTTTTACTATGCTGTCTACATCTTTTGAGCGTATACAAATAGGTATTGCGTTTACATTTGCAAACCGTTTAAACAAAACGCATTTACCCTCCATAACAGGCATTCCAGCTTCTGGGCCTATATCACCAAGCCCCAAAACTGCCGAGCCATCTGTAACCACAGCTATTGTGTTCCATCTGCCAGTTAGTGTGTAGCTTTTAGATATATCCTTTTGAATTTCTAAACAAGGCTGAGCCACTCCAGGCGTGTATGCTATTGAAAGGTCTTTCATATTGTCTAAAGGCACGGTGGGCACCACTTCTAGTTTCCCACGCCATTTATAGTGTTCCTCTAAAGATATGCTGCCATAATCCATTGTAAATAACCCCCATTTATAAAACTTAATACCTTTACTACTAAAAAAGTTTGTATGCTAAAATTAAGCTAACACATCACTCAAATTTTAAATAGTTAATGTAATTAACATTGCATGTATAAACTTAAACTTTAAAGGCCTCTATTTAAAAAGTTATGTTCCAACTTCCTGCAGTATTGTATCATTTTATATTTTTTTTTGCAAGCAATTATGCAATATGTTATTTACTACAACATTAAAATTTGGTTTATGTATTATAAAATTTATTATTTTTGCTTTATTTTTAGCTAAAATGTGTTGCATAAAACGCAACAAAGCTATAAAAGCTTTAAATTTAACAAATTTTATGGTGCGCCCGACAGAATTCGAATCTGCAACCTTTGGAGCCGGAGTCCAACGCTCTATCCATTGAGCTACAGGCGCGAAATAATAATGAGCAACCATTTTATTTTAAACTATATTTTAGTTTAAATCAACATTAAATTTAAATTTATTTAAAAAATAGCAGATTAATATGGTTTATATGCAATGTTATCTCTTATCTGCTATGTAGTTGTTATAAAATTATAACTCATAGTTTATACTATACAAAATATATTTAACACACCTATTTTTAACTTACACTATTTAAATATTAAATTAATTATCTACAGAAATATTGTTTATGCTTAAAGAGAAGATTTAGATTATAAATTAGTTTAGTGGTTTAGTGTTTTTCTTAAATGTTAAAATTTTATATATACCTAGATGTTGTAATATATTTTTGGTTTTGTTGACTAGTTTTTGTAAATATGCTAATATGAAAGGTGTGTGTTATTGAAAAAAATATATTCTCTTAGGTATGGTTTATATGAAAAGGTTTTTTTTGAGTTTTGCTGTTTTTGTTTGCTTTTTGCTGTTTATTTTGGGGTGCAGTTTCAATAAGGGGAAAGATAGCTATTCAAATTGTCGTGTAAAAATTGTTACTACAATGTTTCCACATTATGATTTTGCTCGGCAGATAACGAAGAATGTAGATGGTGTGCGTGTTAAAATGTTAATACCGCCCGGGGTGGATGCTCATTCTTTTGAGCCTTCTGCTGGCGATATTAGAGAAGTTAAAGATGCAGATTTATTTATATATACAGGAGGGGAGAATGACGTTTGGGTGGATAAAATTTTAAAATCTTTAAAAAAATCTTCTGGCTCCTGTTTATCTTTTCTAGATATTTTCAAAGATGATGGTGATGTTGTTTTAAATTCTAGTGGCTGTAAATTTAAAGATGAACATGTGTGGACTTCGTTGCCAAATTGTGTAAAAATAGTGAAATGTATTGCCAATAAAATTTGTGAAATAGATAAAGAAAATGGCACAAAGTATAATGAAAATATGGGAATATATTTAAAAGAGTTAAACCGTTTAAACAATAGTTTTAAAGATGTTGTGGCTAATAGAAAAAGAGATATTTTGGTGTTTGCGGATAGGTTTCCGTTTTTGTATTTTGTTAACTGCTATGGGCTTAAATATATAACGCCTTATTCTGGTTGCAGTTCAAACACAGATGTTGGTTCATTAGATGTGTCTAATGTTGTGAAGGTTGCTAAAAGGGAAAATGTGCCGCTTATTTTAAAATTAGAACAAAGTAGCGGTGCTCTTTCTAAAACTATAGCAGATGAGGTAGGAGCTAAGGTGAAAGTTTTTTATTCGTGTCATAATTGTTCGAAGGAAGATTTTAAAAATGGCAAAACATTTCTAAATTTCATAGAGGAAAATGTTAAAACTTTAAAAGAGGCTTTGTGTTAACTATGGAGTTAATAAGTTGTGAAAATTTGGTTGTTAAATATGGTGAGAAGGTTGCTGTAGATGGCGTGTCTTTTAAAATATACCCTAAAGATTACATAGTTATATTGGGGGAGAACGGCTCTGGCAAAAGCACTCTTTTAAGAGGCATGTTGGGCTTAAAAAGGCCTGCAAGTGGTGGTGTTATTTTTAATTTCAAACGAAATGAAGTGGGTTATATGCCACAAAAAACTGCTTTAAAAAAAGGTTTTCCTGCTAGTGTGCAGGAAGTTGTCCTATCTGGCTTTGTTAATGGCATGGGGTTTTCTCCGTTTTTTAGGCCTTGGCATTTTAATAGACTGCAAGAGGTTTTAAAGCTTTTAAAAATAGAAAATTTAAAAACTATGTATTTTAAAAATCTTTCTAAGGGGCAGCAGCAGAAGGTGTTTTTGGCAAGAGCCATTATTGCTGCTAAGCGTGTTTTATTTTTAGATGAGCCGTGCGCAGGGGTAGACCCTATGTTTGCGGAGCATTTTTATGTTGTAATGAAAATGTTAAATGAAAAGCAAAACATTGCAATTGTTATGGTGTCGCATGATATAAAGTCTGCAATATTTTGCGCTAAAAAGATATTGCATATAAATAAAAAGTTGTTGTTTTTTGGAGAGGTTGCAGCCTATTTAAAGAGCAATGTATCAAAAGCGTTTTTAAAGGAGAAGTAGATTTGTTTGGTGTTGTTACTAATGTGTTTAAATATGCTTTTTTGCAACGAGCTTTTTTAGCTGGTGTTTTTATTTCTATTTGTGTTGCTCTTTTAGGAGTTAATTTGGTGTTTAAAAGGTGTGCCATGATAGGCGACGGGCTTTCGCATATTGGGTTTTCTACTTTTGCGGTTTCTTCTGCTTTGAATTGGGCACCTTTTTTGCTTTCCATACCGGTTGTGGTGGGGTTTGCTATATTGTTGCTTATGTTAAATGAAAATAGTAGGGTTAAAAGTGATTCTGCAATAGCTATTTTGTCTAATAGTTCACTTTCAATAGGTATATTGGTGGTGTCTATTACTACTGGTATGAATGTAGACGTTTTAAACTATATGTTTGGCAGTATATTAACGTTAAATAACGTAGATTTGTTATTTAGCGTGGTTTTTTCTGTTATTGTTATTTTTATGTTTATTTTTTTGCATAACAAAATATTTGCAATAACATTTGATGAAGATTTTGCAGTTGCCACGGGCATTAAGGTTAGGCTTTATAATGTGTGCGTGGCTGTTTTAACAGCTGTTGTTGTGGTGGTAGGCATTAAAATGGTTGGGTCTTTACTTATTTCTAGTTTAATAATTTTTCCGGTTTTATCGGCTAGTAGGTTGTTTAGAAAATATAAAACAGTTGTTATATTTTCTGCGTTAAATTCTGTTTTTTGTTTTGTTGTTGGCTTTTTCTGCTCGTTAGTATATTCAATTCCAACTGGCGCTACTGTGGTTATTTTAAATTTGACTATATTTTTAATTTATAGTTTGGTGGCAAGGCTAAAAAATATAAGCTATTCTGGGAGTTAAATTTTATATATAAATACTAAAATTTATTTTAATTTAATAAATTTTTTGGTGTTGTTATATTTTCTGCTCGTTAATTTAATGGGGTTTTAACTTGTGCTACTGTGGTTATTTTAAAACTGTAATTTTTTAATTTGAAATAGGAATAAAATTTAAATTTAAAGAATAAATTTAAAAAAATTAAATACATTTGAAAAAAATTTATAAAATTTGTTAATCTGCCAATAATAACACCGTAACCTAAAAGAAGGATGTTAAAAATGGAGGTGTGCTTATTGTGAATATTTGTGAAAAGTTTAGTGGTATTTTTATAACAATACAAAAAATTATGTCTAAAAAGGCGGAGAAAGTGAAATTAAATGAAGAAGACAAATTTTATTTAGCTGAAATGGAGAGAAAGCGCTGTGAAATTTTAGAAGAAATGGAGGAGGTTAAAGCTAAATTAAAGCATGCAAACACAGAATTTAATTTGCAAACAGATTTTGATTTGATAGAGTCTTGTATATATAATATTGAATCGCTAGAAAAGCGATATAACTATTTAATTAAAGAGGCTAGGAAACGAAAAATTCGTTGTGGCGCAAAGATGGTGTGCGTTACAGGTTAGGAAGGTGTTTTATGTTACCGGAATATTTACTTTTACTATTTATATTTATAGTTATGCTTAGCTTTTATATGAGCTTTAATAATTTTTTTAAAGCTATGTCTTTAGGGAGCCTGTCGGGGCTCCTATGTTTGGGTGGGCTGGGTTATTTTCTAACAGATTATGTTAGCGTTAATCTGTTTACAGTTTTAACAGCTGCTATAACTGGGGCGCCGGGTGTTATTGCTATTTT
>CAMKFY010000001.1 GCA_946411985.1 uncultured Clostridiaceae bacterium | reverse complement strand
GCTTATAGAAAATTCTAAAAATGTTATATTAATGGGGCATAAGTTTGCAGATTTAGACAGTGTTGGGTCTGCTATTGGGCTTGCAAGTGCAATAAGAAAAATGGGCAAAGATAGTTTTGTGTTGGTGGATAGTGTTAAAAATTTGGCTGGAATGTTTTTAGATAAGGTGAAACAGTATGGCCTTTATAACATAATAATAGACGAGAATATGGCGCTTGGAATGCTGCATTTTAACACTCTTTTAATTGTTGTAGATACGCATAACCCAAAATTTTTGGAATGTTATGAGTTATACGAAAATTGTAAAAATGTTGTTGTTATAGATCACCACAGGAAGATGGTAGACGCTATAAATGACGCTGTAATTTTTTATCATGAGCCATACGCTTCTTCCACGTCTGAGCTTGTTTGCGAGTTAATACAATATTTTGGAGATGGCTATAAATTAAAACCAATAGAAGCAGAGGGCTTGCTTGCTGGAATAATGCTTGATACTAAAAATTTCACTGTGAAGGTTGGCGTGCGCACATTTGAAGCAGCAGCATATTTAAAAAGGCTTGGCGCAGATACTGTTAACGTTAGGAAATTTTTTTCTAATAGTATAACAGCATACCAAAAGCGCACTAAAATAGTTGTGGGCGCACAGATATATAGGCACTGCGCCATCGCTGTTAATGAGTTAAGCACGCCAGATGCACGCCTTATATCGCCTCAAGCTGCGGACGAGCTTTTAGAAATAACAGGCATTGAAGCTTCTTTTGTTATATATAAATTAGACGATGTTGTTAATATAACGGCGCGATCTTTAGGAAAGTTAAACGTGCAGGTTATAATGGAATATTTAGGCGGAGGGGGGCACCAGCTTCAGGCTGCTTGCCAAATTAAAAATGTTAATATAGATCAGGTTAAGCATATGCTGTTGGAGGCTATTGATAGGTGGCTAGATTAAAAAATATAATTTTATAAATATTTTGTTAATAATAAGTTTAAATAGGTTAAATTTTGGTGTATAATTATATTTAATTTTATTATTATAATAAATAAGGAGTTGGGTATGGAAGTTTATTTATTGGAAGATATTAAAGGAAAAGGCAAAAAAGGAGATATTATAAAGGTTAGTGATGGGTATGCTGTTAATTTTTTAATTCCTAAGAAATTGGCTGTTAGAGCCACACAAGAGGTTTTATCGCAGAAAAAGTCTCAAGATGAGGCATATTCATACCACAAAGAGCAGGAGCTTTTAAAAGCAAAGGAGTTAGCAAGCTTTTTAGAAGGCAAGGTAGTTAATATTAAAACTAAAGCTGGGGCTAACGGCAAGCTTTTTGGAGCGGTTACTTCAAAAGAAATTTCGGAGGTTATAGAAAAAGATTATAATGTTAAGGTAGATAAACGCAAAATAGAAACAAGTGAAATAAAAAGTTTTGGTCAGTTTTTTGTTAAGTTAAAATTAGCGCCTGGCGTGGTTTGCACGGTTAAAGTTTTTGTTGAGGAGTGTTAGCTAAAGTTTGAAATTAGTTTTTAATTTTTTAAATTTTGAAGAGTTGCCTTTTAGGCGAAGTCTGGGGAAGTGGTTAAGTATATTATTTTGAGCCTCTTGCGAATGCCTAGCATTTTGCGCCTGATACTCGTCTTTGTTTTAAGGCAAGTAAGGGTGTTAAAATGCAGGATAGGTTTGAGTTTGAGGAGCTTCCCTTTTCTATGGAAGCGGAACAAAGCGTTTTGGGCGTGCTTATTTTAAGCCCGTCACAGATACCTAAAGCGTTGTCTTTGCTAGATGAAGATTGCTTTTACAAAGATTTGCACAAGAAGCTGTTTTCAGTGCTTGTGGGGCTTTTCACAACAGGTGAACCTATAGATTTTGTAACAGTTTTAAATGCTTCATTGTTGCAAAATGTTTTTAACACCAGGGAAGAGGCTAAAATATATTTAAATGAGCTTATGGATGTTGTTCCGTCTATTTCTAATATTGCTAGTTATTGTAAAATAGTAAAAGATAAGTATTATGTTAGAAGCTTAATATTGGCAGCCAGAAATATAATGGATTTGGCAATTTCTTCAGATTCAGACGTGCAAGATATTTTAGATTTGGCGGAACAACAAATTTTTAATATACGCCAGAATAAAAAAAGTGGCAGGCTTTTAGCAATAGATGAAGTAATAGCAGAAGAGTTTGAGCATTTAGATAAGCTTGCTACGGGAAGGTTGAAGGTTGGGGTTTCTTCTGGTTACTTGGAGTTAGACGCCATTTTAAATAGGCTAAACCCTTCGGATCTTATTATATTAGCAGCGCGGCCTGCTATGGGCAAAACGAGTTTTTTGTTAAATATAGCTGTTAGGGTGGCAAAGCAGAGTAAGAAGCAGGTTGTTATATTTTCACTAGAAATGTCTGTGCAGCAGCTTGTAGAGCGCATGCTTTCATTTGAGTGTTCTATAATGTCTAACACTATTCATTCTGGTAATATTAAAGGTGAAGAATGGGCTCTTTTAGTGGAGGGTGCCCATAGGCTTTCTGAGTGTGCCATATTTTTTGATGACAGCTCAGATATTACCGTTCCTGAAATGAAAGCGAAGTTGCGCAGGTTAACAGATATAGGGCTTGTAGTTATAGACTATCTGCAGCTTATGAGTAGCATAGGTAAACGCGATAGAAATAGGGTGCAGGAGGTGTCTGAAATAACTAGAATGTTAAAAATAATGGCTAAAGAGTTAGATGTGCCTATTATAGCCATATCGCAACTTGCAAGAGGCCCAGAAACAAGGCAAGATCATAGGCCGGTGCTTTCAGACCTTAGAGAGTCTGGTTCTATAGAGCAAGATGCGGATGTTGTAATGTTTTTATATAGAGATGAATATTATAACCCAGAAAAAGCAAAGCCTGGCGTGGCTGAGTGTATAGTGGCTAAAAATAGGCATGGCGAAACTGGCACGTTTGAGTTAGGTTGGGAAGGCAAGTTCACAAAATTTATAGGGCTTGATAAATATCACAATGAATAACGTAAAATGTATGGTGGAAACGGTTAGTTCTTTTTTTGAAATAGGCGAGCAGGTGGTGGTTGGTGTGTCTGGCGGGGCAGACTCTATGGCATTGCTGCATTGCCTTAAAAGTTCTGGTAAAAATTTAAATATAGTAGCGGCGCATTTAAACCACGGTTTGCGTGGGCAGGAAAGCAAACGAGATGAAAATTTTGTTAGAGGTTATTGCTTAAAGCATAACATATGTTTTGTTTGCAAATATGTAGATGTTAAAACTCTATCAAAAAAATTTAATATTTCTGTGGAAGAGTGCGGCAGAAATAGCAGGTATAGTTTTTTTTATAGTGTTGGTGGCAGAGTGGCCACAGCGCACACATTATCAGATTTGGTGGAAACGTTTTTTATTAATATAATGCGTGGTTGTGGTTTAAAAGGGCTTACAGGCATACCAGTTAAGCGCGGTAGAGTAGTTCGGCCGCTTTTAAATTTTACAAGAAAAGATATTGAATGTTATTGCAAAATAAATAATATAGATTTTGTTAATGATTCTACTAATTTTGAAGATATATATTTAAGAAATAGGGTGCGGCTTAATGTTATTCCTGCGCTTGTGGGCATTAGTTCAAATTTTGAGCATAAGCTTTTAAACACTGTGAACGCTATAAAGGAAGACGAAGAGTTTTTAGATTGTGTGGCAGATAGAAGTTTAGAGAAATCTATGCTGTATGGTGGCTTAAATTTAAAATATATTAAAAATTTGCATGTAAGCATAAAGGTTAGGTTGCTAGCAAAGTTTTTAAGAATGCATATGTTAAGCCCAACTAGTAATATGTTAAATCAGTTGCTTAATATTTGCAGTTTAGGGGTTGGCAGGCAAAGTTTGCCAAAAAATATGTTTGCAACAATAAGAAGGGGTATATTATATATTGAACATTATAGTTGTTTTAAGCAGTTTAAAATTTTATTGCCAAAAACTATTGAATTTTTCTATAAAAAATTATATTTTATAAGATGTAATGCTAAAAAATATACGCATTTTTTGAATAGTGTAGATTATTTATTTCTTTTTAAATTTGATTGTGATAAAATATCAGGAGATGTATATATTAGAGGTAGAAGCGAAAAAGATAAGATAAAACTTTTAAACAGGCCAACTAAAACTTTAAAATGTTTAATGCAAGAAAAGCGTTTATCAAAAAAAAATAGAGATAGCACTATTATTCTTGCAGATGACGCTGGCCCATTTTGGGTTTATGGTTTTGGTGCAGATGTTAGAGTTTTGCCAAATGAGGAAAGTTTGCATTTATGTTTGGTTTTTGAAATTTTAAAATAAGCTTAAGAATAAAGAGATGTAGGGGGAAATTTAATTGAACAAAAATAGGAATAGTGGTTTTTTCATTTCAGTTTTAGTTATAGGGCTTATAGCTTTAATTGGTGTTTTTATGTTTAACAACTCCGGCGCTATGCGCAATAACTCTAAATATTACGAAATTTTAAGTTACTATCAAAAAGACGAGATTTCAAAGTCGCGTCTTGAACTGAGTAGCGGTAGCTTAGAGTATACATTAAAAAGTGATATAAACAAAAAATTAGTTTATAAAGTGCCAAATGTTGGGCTTTTTGTAGAAGCTGTAGATTCTATAATACGTAGTAAGCATAAAAATGATTTATCTTATGCGGCTAACGTTATAAATTATGTGCGCGGCCAGGATTATTCTTGGATTTTTTCTACAGCTCCTAGTTTGGCAGGCCTTGTTGTTATGATACTTTTATTGTTTTTTATGCTAAAATTTCCTGGTGGTGGCGCCGGCCGTTTGAATCAGTTTAGCAGAAGTGGCTTTAAAAGTGGCAATAAGAATATTAAAAAAACCACCTTTAAAGAGGTTGCTGGCGCAGACGAGGAGAAGCAAGAATTAGAAGAAATTGTGGAATTTTTGAAAAGCCCAAAAAAATTTAACGATATGGGCGCTAGAATTCCAAAAGGGGTGCTTTTGGTGGGCCCTCCTGGCACAGGTAAAACTCTTTTAGCTAAAGCTGTGGCTGGTGAGGCAAATGTTCCGTTTTTTTCTATATCTGGTTCAGATTTTGTGGAGATGTATGTTGGCGTTGGCGCGTCGCGTGTTAGAGATTTATTTGATAAAGCTAAAAAAGAAGCGCCTGCTATAATATTTATAGACGAAATAGACGCGGTTGGCCGGCAAAGAGGAGCAGGAATAGGTGGCGGGCACGATGAACGTGAGCAAACGTTAAACCAGCTTCTTGTTGAAATGGATGGCTTTGGTGAAAATGAAGGAATAATAATAATAGCTGCCACAAACAGAAGAGATGTGTTAGACCCAGCATTAATTCGGCCTGGCAGATTTGATAGAGAAATATTCGTTAGTTACCCAGATATTAAAGGCAGAGAAGAAATTTTAAAGGTTCATGCTAAAAATAAAATTTTAGGGTTTGATGTAGATTTGGTTAGAATAGCTAAATACACTTCCGGTTTTAGTGGCGCGGAACTTGAGAATTTGTTAAACGAGGCTGCTCTTTTGGCGGTGCGCAAGAATCATAACGCAATAACAGCGTCGGATATAAACGAAGCAGCTGCCAAGATTATGATGGGCCCTGAGAAAAGGTCTAAAAAAACATATGAAGATGAACAACGTTTAACAGCATACCACGAAGCAGGCCATGCTGTGGCTAGGTATTTTTGCCGCACGCAAGACCCAGTTCATGAAATAAGCATAATACCGCGCGGAGTTGCTGGCGGCTATACAATGTCGTTGCCGCAACGTGATAGAAACTATGTATCTAAAACTAAATTAGAAGAATATATAGTTACATGTCTTGGCGGCAGGGTGAGTGAGGCTTTGTTTTTTGATGATATATCTACAGGAGCCTCGGAAGATATACGGCAGGCTACCAAGGTGGCACGGAGCATGGTAACAGAGTATGGTTTTAGCAAAAATATGGGCCCTATAAACTATGTTGAAGGCGGCCAGGAGGTGTTTCTAGGGCGAGACCTTAACAACGGAAGGAGCTTTTCGGAAGATACTGCCACTAAAATAGATAAAGAAGTGCATGGTATAATAAGCTTAGCATATTTGCGGTGCGAGAAAATTTTAAAAGATAATGCAAAAAGTTTAAATTTTGTAGCTAACTATCTCTTGCAATATGAAAAGATGGATGGCAAAGAATTTGAAGACGCTATGCAAGGCAAAATAGATATGGATAAGCTAAAAAATGCAGACAAAAAAGACGTGCTGCCAACTTAAAAGTTTTTCAATCTGCTGAGCCTTGCTAGCACGCTTCTCTCGTTCTCTTCTAATTTTAAGCTTATGAATTTTATTGTATCTTTATAGTTTGGTATTAAAATATTTTCTATAGCGTTTACCTTTCTTCTCGTTTTTTCTATCTCATTTGATAATATCATTAGCGTTTTTTCTTGTTCGGCTAGCAATATCAATTTCTCTAATATTTCACTATACATATATATAGCTTTGTCTAGATGTTCACTATTTGTGAAGAAGCTGTAGTTTAATCTATCTTTTAGGTTTATATTTTCTTCTATTTCAAATTTAGGTAGGTTAACGCCTAGAATATTTTTAGTGTGTGTTTTTAATTTTATATATTGTTTTGGGGCTAAAGTTGCGGTGTTTATTTCTTGCTCAGACGTTTGCAGTTTAGCCAGTTCTAAATGGAAGTTTGCGTCTAATATTTTATTTTGTATATATTTTTTTAATTTTAATGTGTTTTTATATAGCCCTAAAAATTCACGAAGCAGGCCATCGCATTTATTTTTTAGTAATGCGTGACCTCTTCTTGTTGTGCTTAATTTTTGTTTTAGTTGTGTTAATTCCATGCGACTAGCACTAACATTTAATATAGCCATAACAAACCCTTCTACTTGTAATATTTTTCAATAAATTTGTAGTTTATTCTTTTAAGTTCGCTTTTTGGTAGCATTTTCAAAAGTTCCCAACCAATATTTAATGTGTCTTCTATGCTCCTTTTAACGTTAAACCCTTGGTTTATATACCTTTCTTCAAAAGCGTCGCAAAATCGCACATATTTCAAATCTACATCAGATATAGACTCTTCACCTAATATTATCATAAGCTCTTTAGCTTTTTTGCCGGTGGCATAGCAAGAAAATAGCTGGTTCATAACGTCTGCATGGTCTGCTCTTGTTTTGCCAGCCCCTATTCCTTTATCTTTTAGACGTGATAGTGAAGAAAGCACATCTATTGGTGGGTTTATATTTTTGTTATAAAGCTGCCTGTTTAATATTATCTGCCCTTCTGTTATATAGCCTGTTAGGTCTGGTATTGGGTGTGTTTTATCGTCTTCTGGCATTGTTAATATTGGTATCATTGTTATTGAGCCTTTTTTATTTTTTATTCTGCCTGCTCGTTCATATATAGACGCGAAATCGGTATACATATAGCCTGGGTAGCCACGCCTACTTGGTATTTCTCGTTTTGCCGCAGATACTTCACGTAATGCGTCAGCGTAATTTGTAATATCTGTAAGAATTACAAGAACGTTCATGTCTAAATCAAATGCTAGGTATTCTGCTGCAGTGAGCGCCATTTTTGGGGTGGCTATTCGCTCTATTGCTGGGTCATTTGCTAGGTTTATAAATATAACTGAGTGCTCTATTGCGCCCGTTTTTTTGAAATCTTCTATAAAAAAATTTGCTTCTTCGAATGTGATGCCTATTGCTGCAAAAACAATTGCAAATTCTTGTGATTTGTTTAATACACAGGCTTGACGTGCTATTTGCGCACCAAGTTTTGCATGTGGTAAACCGCTAGCAGAAAATATTGGAAGTTTTTGACCTCTAACTAATGTGTTTAACCCGTCTATTGCAGATATGCCAGTTTGTATGAATTCTTCAGGGTATTCTCTGGCTGTTGGGTTAATCGCTATGGCGTCTATATCCATATATTTTTCTGGCAGTAGCTCTGGTATGCCGTCTATTGGCCTTCCTATGCCACTAAATGTGCGGCCTACTATATTTCTAGATACACCAAGCTGCATGCTGTGCCCTAAAAATTTTACTCTGCTATTTTTTAAATTTATGCCGTATCCTGCTTCAAATAGTTGCACTAAAGCAGAATTGCTATCTATTTCTAATACCTTACATAACCGTGTTTCACCATTTTGAAGTATAATTTGGCCTATTTCGTCGTAGCAAACATTTTTAACGTTTTCTACTAACATTAAAGGGCCAGCTACTTCTTTTATTGTTTTATATTCTTTAAAGTTCATTTTATAGCTGCCCTCCTTTTTCTAAGCATAATATTTTTGTGTTTATATTTTTTAAAGTTTTTATATATGTGTTTTTAATATTAATGTTATTGCTTAAAATTGAATGGCCAGCTAGTTCTATTATTTTATATTTTTTAAAGTTCATTTTATAGCTGCCCTCCTTTTTCTAAGCATAATATTTCT
Source organism: uncultured Clostridiaceae bacterium (assembly GCA_946411985.1). Classification (GTDB taxonomy): domain Bacteria; phylum Bacillota; class Clostridia; order Oscillospirales; family Ruminococcaceae; genus RUG12519. The sequence continues at coordinate 37,262 of CAMKFY010000001.1, read as the reverse complement.
GTGTTTATATTGTTTAAAGTTTTTATATATGTTTTTAATATTAATGTTATTGCTTAAAATTGAATGGCCAGCTAGTTCTATTATTTTATATTTTTTAAAGTTCATTTTATAGCTGCCCTCCTTTTTCTAAGCATAATATTTCTGTGTTTATATTTTTTAAAGTTTTTTCATATACGTTTTTAATATTAATATTTTCAACATATTTAAAACGCCCAATTTCTTCTCGCGCTTTAACATTTAATAAATCTTTTGTATTTAAATTAAAATTAGAAATGGCTTGCTCGCATCTGCTAAAATATTTTAAGATAATGTCCATAATATAAAACTGTTTTTTGAGTGAAGAGAATGTGTCTATTTCGTTAAAAGCGTTTTGATGCAAAAAATCTTCTCTAATACATTTAGCAATTTCTAATTTTAGTTTGTCTTTTTCGTTTAAAGCACTAATTCCTACAAGTTTTACTATTTCTTCTAGTTTGGCTTCTTGTTGTAATATGTCCATTACCTGTTGGCGCAACACACCCCAATTTTCATCTATGTTTTTTTCAAACCATTCTTTAACATTATCCCAATAAAGCGAGTATGAGTTTAACCAGTTAATAGCAGGGAAATGCCTTTTATATGCTAAATTTGAATCTAACCCCCAAAACACCTTAACTATTCTAAGCGTTGCTTGGCATACGGGCTCTGAAATATCGCCGCCTGGTGGAGATACTGCGCCTATTATTGTGAGCGATGTTTCTTCGTTATTTAGCGTAATAACTCGCCCTGCACGTTCGTAAAATTCAGCTAGCCTGCTAGCAAGGTAGGCTGGGTAGCCCTCTTCGCCAGGCATTTCTTGCAGCCTACCAGACATTTCTCTTAAAGCTTCTGCCCATCTTGACGTAGAATCTGCCATTATTGCTACGTTCAAACCCATATCTCTATAATATTCAGCTATTGTTATTCCAGTATATATTGAAGCTTCTCTTGCAGCTACTGGCATATCTGAAGTGTTTGCTATTAGCACTGTTTTCTCCATTAGGGTTTTTTTCGTTTTTGGGTCTTCAATTTGTGGAAATTCGTTTAATACGTCTGTCATTTCGTTGCCACGTTCACCGCAACCTATATATACTACAACGTCTGCGTCTGCCCACTTTGCAATTTGGTGTTGCACTATTGTTTTGCCGCTTCCAAAAGGGCCAGGCACTGCTGCAACTCCGCCTTTAGCTATTGGAAATAATGTGTCTATTATTCTTTGGCCTGTTATAAGAGGTGTGCAGGGCGCTAATTTTTTTAGGATTGGCCTTTGTTTCCTTATAGGAAATTTTTGCATTAATAATATGTTATATATTGAGCTGTCTTTTAGTTTTAGTTTGCCAATAGGCTCTAACACATTAAATTCGCCTTCGTTTATTTCTATTAATTCGCCCGATATGTTTGGCGGTAGCATTATTTTATGGCATATGGCCTTTGTTTCGTTAACATAGCCAACTATAGCTCCGCATTTTAGATTGCTGTTTGCTTTAACTGTGGGGTAGAACTTATACTTTTTGTTATAATCTAACGTGCTTAGGTTAACCCCTCTTTTTAACCTGCTGCCTGAATGTTCTTTGAGCTTCAAAAGCGGGCGCCCTATCCCATCAAAAATATTGCCTATTAAACCAGGCCCTAGCTCTATAGAAAGTGGGTGTTTTAAAGATATAACCTCCTCATAAGGGCCAACTCCATTTGTGTTTTCATACACCTGAATTGACGCTTCGTCGCCGTGCATTTCAATTATTTCGCCAATAAGGCCCAAATTGCCCACCTTAACAATATCGTAAAGGCTATTATTTCGCATATTTTTAGCCACCACAAGCGGGCCTGATACCTTTATTATATAAGCTTTATCAGAATTCATATTCTATCTCCTCTAGGTTTTTCATATGTGTATATCTGCTCCAACTATTTTTTTTATGCTAGAGTAGAGTATACTTTTTTTTATATCTGTGCTATATTTTGAACTGCTTGGCAGGGAAGTTATAGACGGTGTTCTCTTGTTTTTATATTTTAAAACAATGTTAGGAATTTTTTGCAGTATATATTCTTCCACTAATATTACTGCAAAGTTTCTCTTTGCTAAGCTGTCTATTATAGAAGCTGCTTGCGTTTCATTGTCCACTGCGAATATATCTTTAATTCCGCAAAAATTAATAATTTTAACCGTTTCAAGCCTTCCAATTGCTGCAATATTACCCATTTCAAGCCTTTCTTAAGGAAAATATTTATTTTTTAAATATTATACAAACTGCTATTTCCTTTATTATTTTTATTTGATGCTGCAAATAGTTAATATATATAAAAATTGGTATATAGGAGAAGTTGTAATATATATAGCTTTCGTCAAATTTTTGCAATATATTAACAACATTATTTAGAGAAAAGTTTTCGTCTATATTTTCATTATTTATATTGTATATTTTTTTAAAAATACTATAAATTTCTTTTTTGTCTTTTCTTATAATTTCTATTAATTCTGGCTTGCTTATGTGGCCGCCTTCTAGCATAAATAAATTCAAATTTTTAATATCTTCGGTATATTTAGTATATCGAATGCAAAAATTTATATTTTTTAAGTCTATTTCCAATTTTGTGCGTTCCAATAGAAAACAATTTTTATTAGCAATTTTTAGCATAACTTCATACATTTTTTTGTCTATAAATATTTCAGCAGCTCTTTTGCTTTCTGTTATGTTGAATATATTAAAGCACTCGGTAAACGCTTCTTTAAATGGGCTATTTATTATTTCAAAGTTGCCACTCTCCACACACTTTTTAATATCTTCCGGAGCAATGTTGCAAGGTGTTATTACTGAAGGAATATATGAAATATTTAAAAATTTGCATTTTGTTAAACTCTTAAAATTTAAAAAGTCGTTTTTACAGAAAATATATGAAAAATCTGTACCCTTAGGGCATGCGTCTTTTAAATTTTCAACTGTTTCGTTAAAATAGTTATATAGTTTAATTTCAAAATCGTTAAAATTAGTAAATTCACTAACCACATAATTAAGAGATTTTAACATATTTTTAAATTCAAGTAAATTGTTACAGTTTCTTAATTTTTCTATATTGCTAGAGCTTAAAAGCTTTTCTTTTAGCCCTGCCAAATAACCAATAGTAAAAGCAAAGTTTACGTTTTCTTTCAATTTAAAACACCGTCCATATTAAGCGCTTCTGAAGCAACAGCTTTTAATTTTTGTATATTTTCGAAGAAAATATTTTTTATTTCAAAGTTTAAAATATATTTTTCAGAATAAATTTTAAAACCATAATAAAAATTTTCCGAACATTTAACTTCTACAATATTTTCTATTTCATGTTTAACCTTTTTTATTAAGCTATGTTTAAATTTGCAAAAATCTTTTATACCAAATATTAACGAATATTCTTCGTTTTGAATATTTTTATATATAAGATTTTCTATAAAATTTATATATATATTTTCGTTTTGTTCACAAAATTCTTTTATGGCTAGGTTTATTGTTTTTTGTAAAATTTCATCCTTTTTGTTATATATAATTTTGTTTTTTAGTTGTTTTAGCTGCACATTAAAACTGTTTTCAAGCTCTTTCTTTTTTTTTAGTATTTTTTCTTTGTTTTCTTCTTCCTGTTGTTTAATTAAAATTTTTGCTTCTTCTAGTACTCTTTCGCATTCTTTCTGTTCGTTTTGCTTTATATCTTTTATTTTAATGTCGGTGTTTTTTTGTATAAATTCCAGTATGTTATTAATAGAATTCATATTTAAAACCTCTATGTCTAAAGTTTGTTAATATTTATTATAATTAGAAACGAAATTATAAAAGATAATAGTGCATACAACTCCACAAGTGACGCGGACACTATTGCTTTTGAGCTATCTTTTGGTTGCTTTGCTATTATGTTTATGCCTGTGGCACATACTCTGCCTTGGTATATAGCAGAAAAAAGCCCGCCTAAAGCCATTGCAATACATGCAGCAAAATATAAACAGCCAACTTTCCCACGTATAGGTTTTCCGCCTAAGATTCCAATGTTTAAAGTAACCATTATAGATATTATAAAACCATATAAACCTTGCGTGCCTGGCAGCAATTGCAACACTAAAAGTTTTCCAAATTTGTCGGGCTGTAGTGCTGTAAGGCCATTTGCTGCTTCACTTGCAATGCCAACTCCTTTTGAAGAACCTATGCAAGGTAAAGCCACTGCCAAAGCTGCCCCTAACACTGCTAAAAACATACCCATAATTAATGCCTCCTAATTTAATATTATTAATTAATAAAATCTATATATTTAGTGTGTATCCCAAAAGGGGAGAAAGCCCTTCCACCACCTACATAAAATTTACTGAAAAATTCAACATATTGCAACCTATTTGTATGCACATAAGCGCCTAAAATATTTATGCCAAAATTTAAAGCGTGCCCTAAAGAAGCTATTAACACAAAAAGCAAAATTCCAAAAAAGCCAGACCCGCCCATGCTAGCCAAAATATTTACAACGTTTGCAATAACCCCGGTAGCTATTCCGAGTGCCATTAGCCTAGAGTAAGATAGAACATCGCTAACATAAGATGTTATGCCGTAAAGGTTTATTATTCCGCCTAAAATTTTCATTACGCCTTTATTTTTATAGCCACTAAAAATTAATATAGAAAACGCGCCAACAACAGCAGTATAAATTCCAATTGTGGTAAGCATTTTAATATTCAAAAACTTAGATATTTTAGCATGCTCTATTGTAGACGTGGCCATGTAAACCCCTATGCCTGTTAAAATAAGAACCCAACCTAAAACGTTAAAAATAGCTTCTTTAAAATTTTTATTTCTTAGTAGAATATATAATTTAATAATCAAACCTATGCATACGTGCAATATGCCAATTAGAATGCTAAATATTAATAGCAAAAGCGGGCTTTTTGTTGTGTTAATAAATAGTGGTGGCAAGTAGAAATTTTTATTTAAAAACGTTTTAAATAAAACCTGCAGCATATCGCCAAACAAGCTGCCATACATAAGCCCCCAAAACGTTGTGGATATGCCACACATAAAAAACATTTTAAAAAGCTGTTTTTTGCTATAGCTAGTGTTTTTATTCAGTATAAAAACTAGGCAAAACAAACTGAGAATAATGCCATACCCAGCGTCTGAAAACATCATACCAAAAAAAATATAATAAAAAAAAGACATAATAGGGTTTGGGTCTACATCTTCATATGATGGCATTGAATATGTCTTTGTTATATTTTGTATTGGCGCTACTATAAAATTATTAGAAAAAAACACCGGCGAGCTCTCGTTTGGCTCTGAAATTTTAATATATGAATTAAATTTATTTACAATATCTTTTAATTTTTCTTCGCGTCTTGGGTTTACAAACCCTTTTAATATGAAGGTGTTTTTTGTGGATATTGTTTTAATTATTGTTTCATATTTTTCTTTTTCAACGCTTAGGTAGTCTGCCATAAGCTCTATATATTGCAGATTTTTAAAATTAAATTTTATTTCATTTTTTAAACTGTTTATTTTATTTTTTAAAATTTTTATATTTTCCTCAAAAATTGTAACATTCTCTTTTGGTGTTTTTTCAATATCTTCTGGAGCTTTAGTAAAGCTTAAATTATATAAAATATCTTTTGCCTTTGCATACACGTCTTTATTTGTAATTAAAAATAGGGTGGTGGTTAATTTTTTATTACATATAATTTTAATATATATAGAATTTTCAATTTCTTTAAATTTTAAAATTAATTCTTCTTGCGTGAAACTGCCTAATATTTCTCCAATAAAATAACAGACATTTTGTGTATCTAAAATTTTTGTTGGGGTGTTTAAGGTTAGGTAATTCTTAAAATGTAGTTTTCCATTTTCTGCCGTTTCAATTTCTTTTTGTAAACCTTTAATTTCATTTTCGCATTGTATTATATATTTTATTATTTTCAATATGCTTTCAAAGTTTTCTTCACAATATTTTAAATTTTGTATTTTTTGTTTTTTGAAATTATGTTGTTTTACTTTTTTGGTTGAATTAAATTTGTTTAAAATTTTTATGCAGCTTTCGCTATGTTTAATGTTTTCATTTATGTTGGTTAATTTTTCGTTTAATTTAAAATCCGTTATATATTTTAAATTTTCTACTCTTTCCACCTGCGCGCATTCTAAAATTTGAAGTTCTTGCAAAATTTGTTCTCTATTTTCCAAAATTCCTAATATAACAAACGGCTTTGTTCTAACTATTGCCATATAAAAATCCTTTCTAAAAGTGTATATAGATGGTTTTAAATTAAAATTGCTTTTTATGTTTAATTTTCATTTTCTTCTATAAAGCTGTTTATAACTGCTTTTATGGCAACTTTAGAATTTTTATTAAAATTTTCTTCGAGTTTTGCGCATTCCGCGTTTAAAATTTCTTCAAATTCTTTTTGTTGTTTTTGCAGTTTGTTTACGAAGGCTTCTATTTCTCTTTCATATAGAATTTTATTTTGATGTTTCTTAATTTCGATATATTTTTTAGCTTTGCCTTTTGCTTTTTCAATATTTTTTTCGCAAGCGTCAACTTCTTTTTCTATGCTATGCGCGGACTCTTGCTCTTTTTTTTGCACCTTTAAAAGAATTTCTTTTAACATAAAACTGAAACCTTTCTCAAAATAACAATTTTTATAGAATAATTTCTTGCTTAAAGAGTTTACCATAACTATTAACAATTTACAATAAAAATTTTATAATTACTATTTATGTTACTATTGCTTTTACCAATTTATTTAATTTTACTCTAATTGTGTTGTTAAAATTGCAATCTTGTGTTATAATTGCAGGCGTGGTATTTTTGACAACTTTAAATGTTTAGTTTTAATTGCGAAGGGTAGGTTTGAAGAAAGTTGAATAATTTTTTTAATAAATTTAATAAAGCAAAAAACAAAAAAAATAACAATGATGAAGTGAGACATTTAAATGACCTTTTAAATGGTGTTAACGGTGGCTCTACTAATAATCGCCGCAAGAGAGGCACTGGCTCTAGAGTTTATATGAGTAGATCGGGTTTTGCTTTTATGGTGTTCTTTTTGGTTGCTGTTGCATCTGGCGGTGGCGCCTTTTTTGGCAGAATGTTAGACAGATACCTTTTAAAAGATAAAAAAATAGACACAAGCCCAAGAGAGGTACATATTGAAGGAGATTCTTGTAGCAGCGGTGAGGCTGTGGCTTTAAAGGTGTCTCCTTCTGTTGTGTCTATAAAGATAGTAATTAGAGATGAAAATGTTGCAGCTAACAATGGCTTTGATTTTCCGTTTCCTGGTATGCCTTTTTTCTTCCCGTTTTTTGGAGGTGATGATAAAAAAGCCAAAGTGGATAAAGATGCAGATGTAATAGCTAATGGCACTGCATCTGGTTTTATATTTAAAACTGTTGGGGATTTTGCTTATGTTTTAACAAACTTTCACGTTGTTGAAGATGTGTTGCGTCATAAAAAGAATAGCGAAATAGACATATATTTTGATGGCGATGTTAAAAATTTTAAAAAGGCTGAGGTGTTAGGAAGCAATCCTTCTGTAGATATTGCTGTGTTAAAGGTGCCTTTAGATGGCAGGAAGGTGGTTTGCGCTGAAATTGGTGATTCTTCAAAGTTAAATAAAGGCCAAGAGGTATATTTAATAGGAAGCCCACTTTCTTTAGAATATGTTGGCTCTGTTAGCCATGGTATTGTTAGTGGGCTAGACAGAGAGTTGCAGTACGAGCAAATTTATGAGCCTGTTAAATTAATACAGGTGGACGCTGCAATGAATGCTGGAAATTCTGGTGGGCCGCTTTGTAACAATAAAGGCATGGTTATTGGCATTTGTATGGCTAAAATCGCAGGCATTACTTTAGATAGCATAGGTATGTGTTTGCCAATTAACGAAGTTATGACAGAGGTTAACAAAATATTAGATAAGGTAAACAAAACTGGAAAAGGCGAAGCACCGCTAGCGCGGCTTGGAGTGCAGCTATATACAAGTAAAGATATTTTGCTCTACATTAACGGAAATAAAGATTCAAAATTAGAAGGCGGCGCTGTCGTTTGCAACGTTGAGCCTTATTCGCCAGCTGCAAGAGCGAAAATTAGGCCTGGTGATGTTATAACAAAATTTGACGGCAAACCTGTTAAAGATTCTAACGATCTTTTTGCAATGCTAAAACATAAGCATACAACAGATTCTGCTGATATAACACTATTTAATATTAAAACAAAGAAGGAAAGAACAGTAACCGTAGATTTTTATGTTGAAGATGACGGCAATAACGAAAAAGGGGAGGGGCAATAACTAATTTTCTAGTATTTCTAGTGCCTTTTTGCCTATATCTTTTCTGTAATACATATTGCTAAATTGTATGTTTTCTGCTGCTTTATATGCCTTCTCTATAGATTCTTTCAGAGTGTTTGCTGTGCATGAAACGCAAAGCACTCTGCCGCCATTTGTTATTAGTTTGCTGTTTTTTAATATTGTGCCATTGCTATATATGTGTGCGTCTTCGTTTTGGCTTTTGAATGTTATTTCAAAGCCTTTTTCATATTCTTCTGGGTAGCCTTTTGAGGCGAGTATTAAACTTGTGCAGCATTTTTTTTCAAATTCTATGTTTATTTTTTCTAGTTCCTTATTTTTTATTGCCATCATTATAGAAAAAAGGTCTGTTTTAAGAAGTGGTAGTATTGCTTGCGTTTCTGGGTCGCCAAACCTGCAATTATATTCCACCACTTTTGGGCCAATTTTGGTGAGCATTAGCCCAATATATAAACAACCACTAAATGGTGTTTTTCTCTTTTTCATAGCTTCTATTGTTTTTCTATATATTTTGTTTTCACATATTTTTGCTATTTCTTCTGTGTATGCTGGGTTTGGCGCTACGGCTCCCATGCCTCCTGTGTTTGGCCCTTTATCGCCATCAAATATTCTTTTATGATCCATACAAGATATCATTGGTTTTATTGTGTTGCCGTCGCAAAAGCAAAGTACAGATGCTTCTATGCCTTCTAAATATTCTTCTATTAAAATTTTTTTATTGTTTTGCCCAAATTTATTTTTTTCTAATATGTTGTATGCTGCTTCGCTTGCTTGCTCAAAATTTTGTGCTACGGTTACTCCTTTCCCAAGCGCAAGGCCGTCTGCTTTAATAACTGTTGGGTATTTATTTTCCAATTTTAAATATTCTATTGCTTTTTCATAGTTTTCAAATACCTCATATTTTGCTGTTGGTATGTTGTTTTCAGACATAAGCTCTTTTGCAAATATTTTGCTAGATTCTATTTTTGCTGCTTCTTTTGATGGGCCAAAACAAGGCACGCCAACCTTTTCAATAGCGTCTACCATGCCATTAGCCAATGGGTTGTCTGGCGTTACTACAACAAAATTTATTTTTTCTTTTAATATAAATTCCACCATTTTTTCGTTATCTAGTTCACAAATGTTAACATTTGTGGCTATTTGTTCTGTGCCACCGTTGCCAGGCGCACAATATAGTTTACTTATTTTTTCAGATTTTTTCAGGGCGCATGCTATGGCGTGCTCTCTGCCACCTTTTCCTACTACTAAAACTTTCATAATATAATTTTTTCTCCTTAAAAATATTTTGTTTTTGTTAGCTAATTGAGCTGCATATTTTTTGCATTATATATTTAACCTAATTAATGGTGAAACAAACGAATATTTGTAAACACCATCACCATTTTGTGTTTGTTGCATTCTGCTATAACCTGTTCGTCTGCAATAGAGCCGCCTGGTTGGCATATATATTGCACGTTAGATTGCGCTGCTCTTTTAATGTTATCGCTAAAAGGAAAGAACGCATCAGAGCAAAGAGATATTTCGTTTTGCTCAGATATCCATTCTTTTTTTTCAGCTTCTGTTAATGGTTCTGGCTTTTCATAAAATATTTGCTGCCAATTGCCGTCTTTTAAAAGCTCCTGTGCATTTTCATTAACGTATACGTCTATGGCGTTGTCGCGCGTGGCTCTTTTTATATTTTCTAGAAATGGTAAATTTAACACTTTATTATGATGCCTCAGAAAAAAGGAGTCTGCTTTTTTGCCAGCCAACCTTGTGCAATGTATTCTAGATTGCTGGCCGGCTCCTATGCCAATGGCCATGCCGTTTTTTGTATAGCATACAGAATTAGATTGTGTATATTTATTAACTAGTGCGCCTAGTATAAGGTCTTCTTTTGCATTTTGCGGTATGTTTTTGTTTTCGGTTACTACGTTGCTTAAAATTTCGTTTGTTATTATAGAATTATTACGTTTTTGCTCGAATGTTATCCCAAACACTTCTCTTTTTTCAATTTGCGGTGGGTTGTAGTTTTCATCTATTTTTATTATGTTATACCGGCCTTTTTTTTTTGTTTTTAATATTTCCAGAGCCTTTGGCGTAAAGCTAGGCGCTATTATGCCATCAGATACTTCTCGTTTTAAAATTTTTGCTGTCTCTTCGTCGCATTCATCTGATAAGGCTGCCCAGTCCCCATATGAAGACATTCTGTCTGCTCCGCGCGCTTTTGCATATGCTATAGCCATGTTAGATGTTAAATTCAAATCATCTACAAAACATACTTTTGCTGTTTTTTGCGATATGCCTTCACCAAGAGCTGCGCCTGCCGGGCTTAAATGTTTAAATGAAGCTGCAGCTTTTTTGTTTGTGGCTGCTTTTAATTCTTTTACTAGCTGCCAGCTGTTTAATGCGTCTAGCAGGTTTATATAACCTGGCATGCCGTTTAAAATTTCTATAGGTAGGCTTTCTCTATTTTTTATATATATTTTAGCAGGGGTTTGGTTTGGGTTACATCCATATTTTAAATTTAATTCTTTCATTTTTTTCACCATGCCTTTTAAAATTTATTTGGTGCACAAAAAGGTTATATTATGTTAAGAGTTTTTATTAATAATTTTCGTATATTCTTTTTTTGTTTTAATGTTTATTAAACGTGCAAAAACGCTTACTTTATATTCTTCGTTTAAGTTTTGCCATATTGTGTTTGCAAATTCAACAATATCTCCCGGCAGCGTCACCTTAACAGGTTCGCCGTAGAAGCTATCTATATTTTCAACATTTTGCTGTTTCTGTTTATATGTGTGTATTAGGTGGCCTACGCCTTTTGTGCCCCCTTCATATTCAAAATAGAATCTTTCTACGTTATATCTATTTTCTTTGTTGCTTTTTATTATTGATAGCTTGTATTCTATTTTTCCATTAGCAATGTTTAAAATGCCAGATATTCTTGGCGTAAATATTGGTGGGTCTTCTTCAAAAGTTCTTGTTTTTAAAGATTCTTCAAATGTTTTTCCGAGTTTTAGGCCTTCTAAAATTGTGTCGGTATGGTTACCGTTTGTGATTATTGTGTATGTATTAAACTTAGATGTGGCTTTATATAAAATAAGGTCTTTATTTTTATTATTGTTTGTGGTTTCAAATTCAACTGTTTTTGCGTTTCCTTCGGAATCTAATTCTAATATTCTATTTTTGGAGTTTTTGCTTCTACCGGTTATAAAGTAGCCTATTAAAAAATTGTCGTCTTCTCCTAGCCCCATTACTATGCCACGTCCTGGGTATTTATATTTTCTTAATGCGTTTTCCAAACTTTCCAAAGCTTATTCCTCCGTTATAAATGTTTTGTTATTTTTAACATAAATTCTATTTAAACATATATAATTTACAGCTTTTTTTAAAATAACCCATTCTGCTTGCTCCATAACCCTTTTTTGCAAAATCTCTGGAGAATCGGTTTGCTTTACCTCCACGCTTTTTTGCAAAATTATAGGGCCACCGTCTGCTATTTCGTTTACAAAATGCACAGTAGCCCCCGTTATTTTAACCCCCTTTTTAAGCACTGCTTCATGCACCTTTAGCCCATAAAAGCCTTCGCCACAAAAAGCTGGTATTAAAGATGGGTGTATGTTAATTATTTTATTTTTAAAGTGATCTGTAATTTTTTTAGGTATTATGCACAAAAACCCTGCCATAACTATTAAATTTGGTTCTTCTTCTTTTAACGCTAAAAATAAAGCTTCCTCAAACTCATGCGCCAATTTAAAACTTTTTCTATCTAACACCATTGTATTTATATTTGCTTCTTTAGCTATTGTTATAGCTTTTGCATTTTTATTTGAAGATATAACTAGTGATATTTTTCCGTTTTTAATTTCGTTGTTTTTTATAGCTTCTATTAAGGCTTTTAAATTTGTGCCTGTGCCTGAAACTAAAACTGCTATTTTATTCAATAATTAACCTCCTAAATTATTTTATAAATTAAATTATTTTAACCTTTACGTCTTCTTGTGATATTTTTCCTAAAACATAAGCGTTAACACTAAACTTATGCAAACTATTTAATGCTTTCTCTTCATCTTCTCTTGGTATAACGCACATAAGCCCTATGCCCATATTAAAAATTTGTAACATATTATTTTCAGATATATTTCCTTTTTGCATTATTAGTTCAAATATTTTAGGGGTTTTTAAATTCTTCTTGTAAATTGTTGCAGACATATCACTTGGCAGCATTCTGGGTATATTTTCAAAAAAACCGCCACCTGTTATATGGCAAATGGCTTTAACGTTTACGTCTTTTAGGAGTTGCTTTATTGGTTGCACGTAAATTGTTGTTGGAGTTAACAGAGTGTTTCCTAGTGTATCTTCAAGAAGGTTAAAATTACTGTTTAAATCTATATTTTCAATATTAAATATCTTTCTAATAAGTGAAAAACCATTAGAATGAACGCCACTAGACGGCAGCCCTATAATTATATCGTCTGGGTTTATATTAGTTTTTGGTAGAATTTTACTTCTATCTACAATGCCAACAGCAAATCCGCAAAGGTCATATTCATTTTCTGCCATTATGTTTGGGTGTTCTGCTGTTTCGCCGCCTATTAATGCCATTTTGGCTTGTATGCAACCTTGCGACACCCCTTTAACTATGTCCTTTATTTTTTGCGGATAGTTCTTGCCACAAGCTATGTAGTCTAAAAAAAATAAAGGTTCAGCGCCACTACATATTATATCGTTAGCACACATAGCAACGCAATCTATGCCTATTGTATCGTGTTTATTTAGTAACATAGCCAATTTTATTTTTGTGCCTACTCCATCTGTGCTGGACACTAATATTGGCTCTTCTAAATTTTTAAAATTTGGTTTAAAAAAGCCGGCAAACCCTCCAATATTTCCTATAGCCCCATCTATTTTTGTTTTTTCCACATAAGGCTTTATAAGCTCTACTGCTTTATAGCCTGCTTCTACATCTACTCCAGATTTTTTATATTCATTTTCATTTATGTGCATTTTTTTCACCCTTCAATTTTTTCGTCAAATTTGTTTTTATTGCTATAACTTGGCGGCTTTTGCGGATATATTCCGTTAAAACAGCCAACGCAGAAATTTGTATTATCTATTCCTATAGCTTCTTTCAAACCTTCAAGGCTTAAAAACCCTAATGAATCTGCTCCTATATATTTTGTAATTTGCTCTATGTTCATTTTGCAGGCTATTAAATTTTCTGTGCTGTCTATATCTGTGCCAAAATAGCATGGGTGTTTAAAGCAAGGGCAAGCCACTCTTACGTGCACCTCTTTTGCATTAGCGTTTTTTAATATTTTAACTATTCTTTTGCAGGTAGTGCCACGCACTATAGAATCGTCTACCATAACCACTCGTTTACCGCTAACGTTTTGTTCTATGGCATTTAGCTTAATTTTTACAACATTTTCTCTCATATTTTGTGTTGGCTCTATAAAACTTCTTCCAATATATTTATTTTTAACAAACCCATCGCAGTAAGGTAACCCACTTTGTTTAGCAAACCCTTTAGCTGCTATTAAGCCCGAATCGGGCACGCCAACAACAACATCCGCTGTTAACGCTTTATGTTCTTTAGCCAAATATTTGCCTGCTTCTAGCCTAGCTTTATATACGCTGGTGTTTTCTATAATGCTATCTGGCCTTGCAAAATAAACATATTCAAATATGCATATATTACCTTTGCTTTTGCAAAAAGTTTCATCATATTTAACCGTGCTGCCTTTAACTGTTATAATTTCTCCTGGCTTTACATCTCTTAAAAATTTTCCGCCAACTGTGGGGAATGCACAACTTTCTGATGCAAACATAAAGGAGCCATCTTTTGTTACGCCCATGCAAAGTGGCCTAAAACCTATAGGGTCTCTTAAAGCTATTAATTTTTGAGCAGACATTACAATTAAGCTAAAAGAACCCTTTAACAGCTTTACTGTTTTTTTAACTGCCTGCTCTATGGAGTTTGTTTTTAATCTGTTTTGCGTTATTGCATATGCTATTATTTCGGTATCACTGCTGCTATGAAAAATAGCTCCTAAGCTTTCAAACTTTTCTCTTAACTCTAAGGCATTTGTTATGTTTCCGTTATGAACTATTGCTAAAGGGCCTTTTATATGCTTTATAAGTAGTGGTTGGGCGTTTTCTATGCTAGAGTTGCCTGTTGTGGAGTAGCGCACATGGCCAATTGCCATATTTCCAACTCCTAAGCTTTCAATGTTTTCGTTGTTAAAAACATCGCAAACAAGGCCAATGCCTTTGTGTTGTTTTATTATTCCTGCAGAGTTTACAGCTATGCCGCAGCTTTCTTGGCCTCTATGTTGCAGGGAATATAATGCAAAAAAACAACTTCTAGCGGCATCTAAAGATGCGTTTTTAGTATATATACCAAAAACACCACATTCTTCATGCAAAGAATTATTCATAATTTTAAACACCTTTAAAATTTAATTTTCTATAATCCTTTTATATATTTCTTCGTAGCCATACATTTGGTTAGCCATATCCTGCCGGAACCTGTCTTTATCTAACTTTTCGTTAGTGTTAATATCCCAAAATCTGCATGTATCTGGCGATATTTCGTCTGCAAGAATTACTGTGCCTTCTTTGGTTTTTCCAAATTCGAGCTTAAAATCTATAAGTTTTATATTAAGTTTAGTTAAATATTCTTTTAAAATAGAATTTATTTTAAGGCTGTAGGTTTTAATTATTTCTATATCTTCTTTTTCAGCTAAATTTAAAGCTAAAATTTGTGATGAATTTATGAAAGGGTCTCCCAACGAATCATTTTTTAAACAAAATTCTAAACAAGGTTGCCTTAAGCTCAAACCTTCTTTCACTCCATACCTTTTGGAAAAAGAACCTGCCACCACATTTCTTACTATAACCTCCAAAGGAACTATTTTAACATTTTTTGCCAAAATTTCTGTGTCTGAAATTTCTTTAACGAGGTGTGTTGGAATGTTGTTTTTTTGCAAAATTTTCATAAAATGATTTGTAATTTTATTGTTAATAGTTCCTTTTCCTTTTAATATCGCCTTTTTTTTCCCATTAAAAGCTGTTGCGTCGTCTTTATATTTTATTACAACATAATCGCTGTTTTCTGTTTTGTATATTTGTTTTGCTTTTCCTTCATATAACTGTTCTAATATTTTCAAAACACCAATACTCCTTTAAACTAAATAATAATTTAAACATCTATTGAAATAATTCGAAATAATTGTTTGTTATATTAGCTTATAACGTTAATAAAAAATAAAAAGGTATTAAATTTATTTATTGTTTAAGCTAATTTATTTAAACATAATTTAAAATATTAACAAGTATTATTTTTAAACATCGCAGTTTAATTTTTAATACCGCCTTTTTTTCTATTAAAAGCTGTTGCGTCGTCTTTATATTTTATTACAACATAATCACTGTTTTCTGTTTTGTATATTTGTTTTGCTTTTCCTTCATATAACTGTTCTAATATTTTCAAAACACCAATACTCCTTTAAACTAAATAATAATTTAAACATCTATTGAAATAATTCGAAATAATTGTTTGTTATATTAGCTTATAACGTTAATAAAAAATAAAAAGGTATTAAATTTATTTATTGTTTAAGCTAATTTATTTAAACATAATTTAAAATATTAACAAGTATTATTTTTAAACATCGCAGTTTAATTTTTAATTTAATTATTATTGTGCACTTGTTTGCAAATGGTTTTCCAACTTGAATGCACAAACTTACTAAATTAACAAACTATCTGTTAATTTAAAGTTTTCATTTTTCGCAACCACAGATTCTTTAACAGCCTCTTTTAATTCTTCCAGTTTCTTTTCCAATTGTTTGTTATGTATAGCTAAAATTTGGCACGCTGCTATTGCCGCGTTTTCTGCAGCATCAACTCCAACAGTTAAAACAGGCACCTTAGGCGGCATCTGCACGGTAGAAATAAGTGCGTCAACGCCGCTTAAGCTACAGTTTATTGGCAAACCTATAACAGGCAGGGTGGTGTAAGATGCTATAACGCCTGCTAAGTGTGCAGCCATCCCTGCAGCTGCAATTATAACTGCAAAATTGCGAGCTTTGGCGTTTTTGGCAAATTCTGCGGTTATATCTGGAGATTTGTGTGCACTCATTATAAAAACTTCTGTATTTATTCCAAAATTTTTTAATGTTTTTATTGTTTCTTTAACTATTTTCAAATCGCTATCACTTCCCATAACAACAGCCACTTTTTTTTCTTCCATATCTGCTTTTTCCTCTTTTCACCACAAAAAAATTATTTTAATAAAAATTAATTACCTAGCCATTGTACTATATTCTTACATAAATATCAATAAAACATTTTTAATTTTTATACATTTATGTATTTTCATTTTGATGTTTTAGCAAGTAAAATATTTTTTATTTAGTTGATTTTTATGTTTTTTAGCTTGTATAATGTATGTGTAGAGTTTTGGGTTGGGTATTTGTTTTTTAGGCAATTTTAGTTTTTGTGTTTTATAATTTAAAAATTGTTTTAAAGGAATTGAAAATTTATGGATATAGTAAAATTTGAATATTTCAAAGAAAAATTGCAACAACTAACGCCATTGGTGGAAAAGCTTAAAGCTTCTTTAAACTTAGATTTTTTAAAAAAACAGATTTTAGAATATGAAAAAGAGGTGTTAGGAGAAAATTTTTGGGATGATGTTAAAAATGCAAAAAAAATAACTCAAAAAATGAGCTATTTAAAAAACAAAATCAAAAAATTTGAAAATTTGGCTTCAAATTTGGCTTATTTAAAAGATATTATTGAAGTAGTTGAAAAGGATGGCGATGATTCTTTTTTTGATGAAATAGAGGCTTTATTATGTGAACTTCAAAATGACATAAAAAATCAATCTTTATCTGTGCTTTTAAATGGAGAGTATGACATTAAAAATGCTATTTTAACGCTTCATGCAGGGGCAGGTGGCACAGAAGCAATGGATTGGGTGCAGATGCTTTACAGAATGTATGACAGGTGGGCTCAACGGCATGGCTTTAAAGTTAAGGTGTTAAATTTGGTGGACGGGGAAGAGGCAGGCATAAAGAGTATATCTATGTTAGTGGAGGGTGAAAACGCTTATGGCTACCTTTCTTCAGAAGTTGGGGTTCACAGGCTTGTGCGTATTTCTCCTTTTGATGCTTCTGGTAGGCGGCACACGTCATTTGCTTCTGTGGAGGTGTTGCCTGAAATAGACGAAGATTTAAACGTTGAAATTTCTGAAGATGATATAAAAATGGATGTTTTCAGGGCTAGTGGTGCTGGTGGGCAACATGTAAACAAAACTTCGTCTGCTGTGAGGTTAACTCATATTCCTACTGGCATAGTAGTAGCTTGTCAAAATGAGAGAAGCCAGATGCAAAATAGAAACACCGCTCTTAAAATATTAAAATCTAAGCTTGTAGAAATAAAAGAAAGGCAACATTTAGAGAAAATAGAAGACATAAAAGGGGAACAAAAAGATATTGCTTGGGGCTCACAGGTTCGCTCTTATGTTTTTATGCCATACACATTAGTTAAAGACCATAGAACAAAGTTTGAAAGTGGCAATATTATTGCGGTTATGGATGGAGATTTGGATGGGTTTATAAATGCTTACTTAGTAAAAAGAGCGAAGGAAAAATTAGAAGAATAAATTTTTAAAGCACTCTATAATAGCAAACCGTACTTCTGTTTTGTATCCTTTTTTTACTAGGTCTTTTTCTTCGCAGTTGAATGTTTGAAATGCGTCTTCTTTCTTTCTGTTTGCAACAGTTAGGCACAGAGGCGGCACAAAAACGCACCACCAATTTTTCCCTTTAGCTGTTCCTAGTTTTATTGTTACCGCGTCATAAAAGCCTGCGGGCATAGAAAAACCGTTATATTCTCTTGTGTTAAAATATATATTTTTAAGCTCTGCTTTAACGTCGTAGTTTAGCCCTTGTTTTTTTATTTCGTTTTTTGCCACACTTTCTATATTTGGTATTTCTTTTTCTACCTGTTTCTTGCATTCTTCTAAGTTTTTTTCATAATTTGAAAAATTGAAATTTTTTAGTATAGCATCTCGCACAATAAGTTTTAGCTCTTGGTCTTCTTTTCTATTTGAGTTGGCTATTATATGTAGTCGCAGAACATTTTTAGATATATCTTCACTTTTGTTAAAGCAACCAAGAAAGCATATAACTATAGCGAGTATTATTCCAAAAAGCGTGGATATTTCTTTATTGCTTAACATATTAAATTTTGTTCTACCATACTTTAAAGTTTCCATATGCTGCACCGCCTTTATAATTAAATATTCTTTCAAAGGGATAATGGGCAGCTTTTTTTAAATTATTCAATATTTTTAAAATATTTTTTTATTGGTTTGCAAAGAAAGCTTTTTAAGTTTTGGTTTTTAAAAAAAATATTAGCCAATTTTGCTTCCTTTTTTTTAGAAAATATTGCAAAAACACAGGAGCCAGAGCCGGTGAGCATGCTAGTTTTAGCCCCGAAGCTTAGCATTTTGTCTTTTATTTTAAATATGTCTTTAATGTTTAAAACCTGTTCAAAATTATTAAACATATATTTTGCAATTTCTTCAAAATTTTCATTACCTTCTATTTTGCTTACTAAATTTTTTATTTCGTTATTTTCAAAAGGCTTCATTTGGCTATATGTGTTATATGCTTCTTTTGTAGATATACTAAAATTTGGCTTTACCACAACTATGTAGCATTTTTTAATTGGGGTTATGTTATTTATTTTTTCGCCTATGCCCTTTGCTATAGCAGTGCCGCCCTTTATAAAAAATGGCACATCTGCTCCTATTTTTTTAGCTAAATATAAAAGAGTGTTATAACTTAAATTTGTTTTATATAATATATTTAAGCCGCAAATAACTGCAGCAGCGTTTGAACTTGCTCCTCCTAGCCCTGCTTGCGTTGGTATTTTTTTTGTTATTATTATTTTTACTCCACATTTTAAATTTAAAAAGCTAAAGAATAAATTTGCTGCCTTAATTGCGAGGTTTTTTTCGTTTGTGGGTATTTTTTCAAATCTTGCTTTTTTTAATTTGCATAGCGTTTTTTTATGCTTTTTCAGTTTTATTTTATCGTGTAGAGATATGGTTTGCATTATGCTTTCTATGTTGTGGTAGCCATCTTTTCTTTTTTCTTTTAACGCTAAGCAAAGGTTTATTTTTGCAAAAGATTTTAATTTTAACATACTGTTGTTCCTTAACTTATAATTTTATTGTTTTATAATTAATTTTTAAAGTTTTTGCAAATTTGTTTGATTGTGTAGATGTTAGTTAATGCAAATATTAAATATTATAACATATAGCTGTGTTTATTTTTTAATATAAGCGTGAGAGTAATAAATCTTAGAAAATTTATGCAATGTTATTA
Source organism: uncultured Clostridiaceae bacterium (assembly GCA_946411985.1). GTDB lineage: Bacteria > Bacillota > Clostridia > Oscillospirales > Ruminococcaceae > RUG12519. The sequence goes on along the minus strand of CAMKFY010000001.1, from coordinate 17,561 downwards.
TTTGCTATTATATTTTGTAAGGAGATTAATTTTAATTATAATTTTTAACATATTTTGCGTTAACAATTTTTAATATTTAAACTTTACAATGTTGGAAAAATATGATACAATGAAGCCGTTGTTTTCTATTTTCGGTCAATTTGGAGGATTTTGAATAGTGGATATTTTTAAACCGTTTTTAGGGTATAATTATTTTAATAGATTTGAAAAGTCTAACAATTTTTCTAGGCTTGTTTGCCCATATAATTTTGAGCTTTTTTATGAAGATGCTTCCTTTATTTATTCTAAAAACGAGAATAACATTTTCAATATTAAAGTTGGTGTTAGCACTAAAGATATGTTTAAAAATTGGTTGGGTGGGAGCGTTGTTGTTGCCTCTAAAGTTCCTTCGTTTTACATATATGAAATGTCTTATAAAATATCGGGTTTTAACTATGTCTTAACTGGCGTTGTTGGCGCTTTAAAATTGCTAGATTCAGATGAAGATTACTTAACTTTTTGTGAAGATTGCTTGGATGGGGAAATAGAAGAACAGTTTGAGTTTCTAAAGAATTCTGGTTTTTATTCTTCACCTATCTGTGCTTTATATGAAGAAGATGAAGATTTGAAGTTTTTAAATATAATTAAGGCAACAATGACTTCTAGTTATTTGTTTAAAGCTAAGCAGAACAATGTGCTTCACAAAATTTGGAAGGTTTTTGAGCCAAAAGCTGTGGATATTTTCAAAAATTATTTCAAAAATAAAAAATATTTTTTAGTTTGCGGAACTGAAAAATATAGAGCTGCTGCTAAATATAGGGAGCTTGTGGGCGGCGCTGGCGAAGACTCTTCCAATTATGTTATGGCTTTTTTGTTTCCAAAGAGTGATTTTAACTTTACCGCTCTTCCTATTCATAGGCTAGTTAGCGGTATAGATATGTTTGATAGCGAGAAAATGTTAAATAGTGTTTCAAAATATTTTGACGTTAAGGGTTGCAAAACTTTAGATTCTATGAGAAATGTTATGTTTAACTTTAAAAGGGATAACAAAACTGCTTTTGGTTTTTATGCAGATGATGGGTATAGCGCGCTTTCGTTAAAAGATGAAGGGTTAGTTAAAAATTTTTTTGAAGAATATACTAATTATGAGCAGTTAGATGTTGTTGTTTTAAACGAAATTATTTTAAAAAATATGTTAAATATTAGCCCAAGTTGTTTGGGTTATTCTTGCGTAGATTCTGTGGCTTCTTTAGCAGTAGATAGCGGTGATGCGTGTTTTGCTATTTTTTTAAATGGGTTGAGGAGTAGTGAATTTTTTGAGCTAATAAAAGGTGGCAGGAAGCTTCCTACTAAAAGTTTTTCTTTTTTTCCAAAACCGGTTGAAGGTCTTTTGTTCTATTTGTTAAATTAGTGTAATACATATTTTTATGTGGCCTGGCTTTGCTGTGGCGATATATTTTTTAGTGTATAATTTAGGTTTAGACTGTGTTAATTTGTAATTTGTGCAATAATGGAGGATTTGTTTTTTAGCATGCGGGGTATTTCAAAAGGCTTGGGAGATGTTATAATTTCTGTTGAAAAGTTGTGTAAGAACTATAATAATTTTTGTGCAGTTAAAGATGTGTCTTTTAAGGTTAGAGCTGGTGATATAATAGGCTTTTTAGGGCCAAATGGTGCTGGTAAAACCACAGTAATGAATATATTAACGGGTTGCATTTCTTATAGTGGTGGGAGTGTTAAAATTTTAGGTTGTGACATTTTTAACGAACCTTTAAAATTTAAGAAGAGTATTGGTTATCTGCCAGAAAACCCACCACTTTATTATAACATGACAGTTTTTGAATATTTAAAGTTTGTTTGTGGTTTAAAAGGCATTAAAAAATATAAAGAAGAAATAGATAAGGTGTTTGTTTTATGTAATTTAGCGGATAATCAAAAAAGGTTAATATCTTCTCTTTCGAAAGGCTATAAGCAAAGAGTGGGCTTAGCTCAGGCGTTGCTTGGTTCTCCTAAAGTTTTAATATTAGATGAGCCAACTTCAGGGCTAGACCCAGCTCAGATAGTGCAGGTGCGGAATCTTATAAAGGCTTTGTCTAAGAGCCATACTGTTATATTGTCTACACATATTTTATCGGAAATACAGGCCATTTGTAGCAGAATTATAATAATGAGTAGGGGAGTTATAGTTGCAGATGATACTGAGAAAAATATTTTAAAAAGCAATAAGGCAGAGGTTTATTTTTTAAGAGTTTATTGTTCTGATAAAGACACTATATTTAAAATTTTTAGAGGTTTTTCTGATGACTTAGTTATAGAAGATGTTGAATTTGTGGCACAAAATGTGATAGAGTTTAAAATAGTGCTTCGTTATGAATTTGATGATGTAGATTTTAAAATATCTAATGTTCTTATGCAGAATAGAATTCCAATTTTAAAGTTTTTAAGCAGTGGCAACACGTTAGAGCAGGTGTTTATAAATTTAATAGAAAATAGACATTAAATATATTTTGTTTTTGTGTGGGTGAAATTTGTATGGGAGCCATTTTAAAAAAAGAGTTTAAGAGTTATTTTTTATGCCCTACTGGGTATATTATTTTGAGTATATTTTATGCTTTTGCTGGTTATTTGTTTTTTGCTAACGTTATAGCTATTGGAGTATCAGATATAGGTTATATTTTTAATTTAATTGTAGTTCCTTTAATTGTTGTTGTTCCCATGCTTACTATGGGTGCTTTTAGTGAGGAGTATAAGTTAAACACAGATAAATTGCTTTTTTCTTCTCCAGTTAGTGTGTTTTCTGTAGTTTTGGGTAAGTTTTTGTCTGCTTTTATAATGTATTTGGTTACAATATCTATATCTTTTGTTTATGTTTTTGTTGTGTCTTTGTTTGCGCCTATTTCTGTTAATCTTTTGGTGGGTTGCGTTTTTGGTGTATTGTTAATTGGTTGTGCGTTAATATCTATGGGGATTTTTGTATCTGCATTAACTAAAAGTCAGGTTGTTTCTGCGTTTTCAAGTTTTGGTTTGTTTCTATTTTTTATTGTTATAAATTCATTTTCTAGCTATATTCCACTTAAAAGTATTAAAAGCTTATTTAATGGGCTTGCTATAATGCCTCGTTTTTGTAATTTGGTGGGCGGCATATTAAATATACCAGATATATTATATTTTATTAGTTTAACAGTTGTGTTTATATTTCTAGTGTTTGCAATACTTTTAAAAAGGCGTTGGAGTTAATTAATTTTTTATAGGTGTTTTTGCAGTTTGTGTGCTAAATATATTGGTGGGTTATGCTTAATATTTGCAATAATATTAGATGTGAGCTGGAGTTGGGTTAAATATGAAGAAAATGGATAGGGTATTTGCAGGGAATTTAAAAAGTTTTTTTTTAAATAGAAAGTTTAAGTGTAATAGTTTAATAACGATTTTTGCGCTTATTTTTTTAGTTATAGTTTTTATTTTTAACGTTATAGTTTCTAAAGTTGTAGATAGGTATGATTTAAAGCTAGATTTATCTTTTAACAGTATTTATAAAATTTCAGATCAAACTAAAAAATTTCTTAAAGGTTATAATAAGAACGCTAAAATAGTGCTTCTAAACGACGAAGATTCTTTAAAAAAGCAAGGCCCTGGTTTGCATTTATATAATATAGTAAAGAATATTGTTGCGTGTAGCAATAACATTAGTTTGGAGTATGTTAACTTAAAGGAGCAACCTAGTTTTCTGTCTAAATATCCCGATTTTAATTTAATGGAGAATGGTGTTTTAATTTTAAATGATGAGGGCAATGCGCAATACATACCAATGGAAAAATTGTTCACTGTAGGCGGTGGAGATGTTGGAGTTTGCTCTAATGTGGAGGGCAGTATAGCGCACGCTTTAGAATTTTTATCTGGTGAGAATAGGGTTAAGTGTTGTGTGCTTTCTGGCCATGACGAGTTGGAAGATTTAATGGCGGTGGAGAGAATTTTTGGTGAGAATGGTTATGAGTTAACAAGTTTAAATTTGATAACAAAGCAGATACCGCAAGATTTAGGGCTTATTTTTATATGCGCTCCAAAAATAGATTTTAAAGATGATGAAATTAAGGCGTTGGAAAGTTTTATAGGCAGAGGGGGGAGGCTTGTGTATTTTTCTAACGCTATGCAACCAAAGCTTCCTAATTTAGAATCTTTTTTTGAAAAATTTGGTATAGCTTTTGAAGAAGGCGTTGTTGTGGAAACAGATGTTGAAAATATGATACAAGGCATTCCAAACGGTATTTTTGTTTATGCTGATAAATCTAATAAATATACTGAGAACATGTCTGATAGGAAGCTGCCTATATTGTTTAACGATTGCAGGCCAATAAAATTGAAAGATGTAGATGACGCTATTAATTCTGTTAGCATTTGCGAAACTAGTGGCAGTTGTAGCATATATAAAGATGGCACAAATCTAGATTTAAATAATGCTAGTAAGGCGTCATACCCCATAGCTGTTGGAGTTAGCAAAAGTTTAGGAGAAGACAGCATTGCTAAAATAACTGTGTTTTCTAGTTTATATATATTAGATACAATACAGATACCGCAGTATGGCAATGGTGAATTTGTATTAAGCGTGTTGGGGGAAACTGCAAATAATAAGAGCAAGGTTAAAATATTGCCAAAATCTATGGAAAATCCACCGTTAGTTATTAGTGCTTCTACGGCGAGGTTTATAGGTGTTATTTTTATATTTATATTGCCTTTGTTTGTTGTTTTTTTAGGTGTGTTGGTTTATTTCAAAAGAAAGAGAAGATAGGCTGTTTTGAAAAAGTTAAAGAGATTAATTTTTATATTTTTTATTATTTTAATAATTTTGGTTATAGTATATTTTTTTGTTAGTTTGCTGCCAAATAAGCGTAAAAATATTAATTTTTATTTTGAGGTTAATGCTCCAATAAAATCTATAGAGGTGTTAAAGGTTGGGGAAGAGCCTTTTTCAATATTGCGTGCAGAAGATGAAAAATTTGAAATTAGTGGTTTAAAAGGCGTGCCGTTAGATTTTAATTTGTGTGGTATTGTTTTTAATTTTATGAAAAATGTGCCAGCAGAGCATGTTTTTACGCCAAAAGAAGCGCCAGATGCCTATGGAGGTTTAACATTTTCTTTTACAGTGCGCGATTTGAATGATAATAAACATATTTTAAATATATATAAAAAAACTGCAGATGGCAGCAGTTATTATTGCAAAAAAGAGGGCGCAAACGAGCTTGCTGTTGTAAAGTTTAAAGATGTGGAGCCTATTTTAAATAGTAAACTTAGTTATGTAGACAAGAAATTGTTTTCCACATATAGTAAAACTTTTGGTGATGATGGGTTGTGTAATGGTGACGGGGTTAAAAGCTGTGTTGTACATAGAAAAAGTTTAAAAGAGCCTTTAAAGTTTGAAGTAGATGATAAAGGCAGCGTTTTATATGTAGGAGGTGGAGATTTTAAAGTTACAGAAGACATTAAAAAGAGCGTGGAAAATGCTCCTGCACTTTTAGTGGCAGATGGCGTGTTTTGTGTTAAGCCTTCAGAGGAGAATTTTAAAAGTTGTGGCTTAAATGAGCCGTTAGCTTCAATTGAGTATGTTGTAGATTATAAAAATTATGTTATTGATATTGGCAATGTGGCTAGGGCGGAGCAGATTCCAGGTTATAAAGAAAATTCTAATGATTTAAATATTTTAAAATATTACTATGTTTATATGCATGGTTTGGATGTTATATATATAGTAGACGAGAACAGTTTGCCTTGGCTTAAATTTTAAAAATTCCTTGACAACACTATCGCCGGTTGATATTATAAAATTAGCATTTATTTACATTGAGTGCTAATTTTTTTATATTTGTTTTGTATTTTATTATGTAATGTATTTTTAATTTTTATTAAAATAAAGTATAAATTTATAAAAAATTATCTTGACAATATAGCTTGGAGTTGCTAATATATTATTAGCACTTAATTAGCTTGAGTGCTAATATAAATTCAAAATTTATAATGGCCACAAACAAGGAAGTAGAAGTGTTATTTATATAATTATTCGTGAAAAGTTTTTAATTTAGGAATATAAAGATTTAAGTTTTTTTGTATTGGTGGGTTAGGAAACATTGTATTATGAAAAGCGATGAAAGGCAGCTTAAGGTATTAGAGTTTGTGGTAGATATTTTTATAGATACTGGTGAGCCTGTTAGTAGCTTAGCTGTTTGTGAAAAGTTAGAAAATAGTGTATCTTCTGCCACAATAAGAAATGACATGACAAAGCTTGAGAAGTTAGGTTATTTAGTTCAGCCGCACACATCGGCTGGCAGAGTGCCAACATATAAAGGTTTTAGAATGTATGTGGACAGTTTAATGAAGCCTTTTTGTTTAACGGATAGAGAGAAAACAAAAATAGATAATATGTTATCAAGAAATTTAACATGTGTAACCGATATAGTTGAAAATGGTGCTTTGGCTTTGGCGCACTTCACAGATTTGGCGGTTGTTTCTATAAGTAGTGTTAGGAAGTTTTTTGTTATTTCAAAGGTGGAGGTGATACCTGCTGGCAGAAGAGTTTATGCTGTTTTGGTGGTGGCTTCTTCTGGGGAAATTAAAAATAAAATTTGTAGGCTCAATTTTGATATAACAGATAGCCAGTTGCATTTTTTTAAAAAGGTGATAAATGAGAGTTTAGTAGGCAACACTGTGGAAATTTTAGATAATGTGTTTATAGATAATTTAGTTGTGAGCCTTGGTAGTTATATTTATAGTTTATCTCCTTTTTTAAATGCGTTGTGTGATATTTCTAGTGAAATTTTGAAAAGGCAGGTGAATTTTAAAGGTGAGGAGAATTTATTAAAATATGAAGGTTTAAAAGCCAATGAGTTAATGGAGTTTATGTCTGCAAAGAGCAAAATAGAAGGTATTTTGTCTACCGCTTTTTCTGGTGTTAATATATTGTTTGGGAAAGAAGATGATAGTTTTGTGGTAGGGAATTCTAGTTTAATAATGGCTAAATATGGTTCTAAAGAGGCATTGGGCTCATTTGGAGTTATAGGCCCTATACGCCTTAACTATAAAAAGATTTTGCCATATGTGTCTTATTTTTCAAAGAGTATGACTTCTTTAATTGAAAAATTTAGTAATGAAATAGAAGGAGGTGGTGGATGTGTTGAATCATCCAAAAAATGATAATGAGTCTGATTTATTAGAAGACGAAAATTTGAATAATTCTGAATGTGTGGAGGACGATTTAAATGGCGAGGTTAATTCTAATTGCGAGGTTGATAAAGAATGCGATGGTTGTTCTTGTGAGAGGGAGGGTTATGAGCTAAAAATAAAAGATTTAGAAGCCGAGGTTAGTAGGCTTAAAGATTTACATTTAAGGTTAACAGCTGAGTTTTCAAATTTTAAAAGAAGAACCCAAGCAGAAAAGCAAAGCACATATAACGCAGCTAAAATAGACACTATTAATTCTTTTTTAGAGGTTTTAGATATTTTGGAGCGTGCTATTAGTTTGGTGGAGGAAAAAAATAAATTTAGTGAAGGCATAGATTTGGTTATAAGCAAGTTTTATAATGTTTTAAAAAGTTTTGGCGTGGAGGAAATGCAAAGTTTGGGCGCTGTTTTCAATCCAAGCTACCACGAAGCTATTAAGGTGGTGGAAGATGATAAATATGAAAAGAATATTGTATGTGAAGTTTTCAAAAAAGGCTTTATGTTAAATGGCACTGTTGTGCGTCATGCTCTTGTTGTGGTGGCAAACCCTTAGGGTTTTGAATTCGTTTAAACATAGAAATTTTAGCAAATTTTAATATATTTTTAAAACATTTAAAAAATTAAAGTTGATGGAGGAGTTTTTTTATGGGTAAAATAATAGGAATAGACCTTGGAACAACAAATTCTTGTGTATCGGTAATGGAAGGTGGCGAGGCTGTTGTAATTGCTAATTCAGAAGGAGCGCGCACAACGCCTTCTGTGGTGGCTTTTTCTAAAACTGGGGAGCGAATGGTGGGTCAGGTGGCTAAAAGGCAGGCAATAACAAACCCAGAAAGAACAATAATATCTATAAAAAGATATATGGGCACAAACCATAAAGTTAAAATAGATGGCAAGGAATATACACCGCAGGAGATATCTGCTATGATTTTGCAAAAGTTAAAAGTAGATGCTGAGAGTTATTTAGGAGAGCCAGTAACAGAAGCTGTTATAACGGTGCCTGCATATTTTTCAGATTCACAAAGGCAGGCAACTAAAGATGCTGGGAAAATAGCAGGCTTAGATGTGAAACGTATAATAAATGAGCCAACAGCTGCAGCGCTTGCCTATGGCTCAGATAAAGAAAAAGATCAAAAAATAATGGTGTATGACTTAGGCGGTGGCACATTTGACGTATCTATAATAGAAATGGGGGACGGCGTGCAGGAGGTGTTGGCTACTGCAGGAAACAACAGATTAGGTGGCGATGATTTTGACCAGCGCATAATAGATTATATAACATCGGAGTTTAAAAAAGCCGAAGGAATAGACCTTTCTAGCGATAAAATGGCTATGCAGCGTTTGAAGGAGGCAGCAGAAAAGGCTAAAATAGAGCTTTCTTCTACGACGAGAACAGAAATAAATCAGCCATTTATAACAGCAGACGCAAATGGGCCAAAACATTTAAATTTAGTTCTAACTAGAGCAAAATTTGATGAGCTAACTGCAGACTTGGTGGAAAAAACAATGGGTCCTGTAAGGCAAGCTCTTTCAGATGCTGGGCTTTCCGTTTCAGATTTAGATAAAATAATTTTAGTTGGTGGCTCTACAAGGATTCCTGCAGTTTATGAAGCTATAAAGGAAAATTTGGGTAAAGAACCGTTTAAGGGCATAAACCCAGACGAGTGCGTGGCAAATGGCGCTGCAATACAGGGTGGAGTTCTTGGTGGCGATGTTAAAGGGCTTTTGCTTTTAGACGTTACTCCGCTAACGCTTGGGTTGGAAACGCAGGGTGATATTATGGCGAGAATGATAGAAAGAAATACAACAATTCCTACTAAAAAATCGCAGATATTTACAACAGCAGCAGACGGGCAAACTTCTGTAGATATTGCAATATTTCAAGGTGAGCGTGAATTTTGTAGAGATAATAAAGAGCTTGGCAGATTTAGGCTCGATGGCATAGCTCCTGCTCCACGTGGCGTGCCTCAAGTAGAGGTTACGTTTGATATAGATGCAAACGGTATAGTACACGTATCTGCTAAAGATTTGGGCACAGGTAAAGCGCAAAATATAACAATAACTTCTTCCACTAATATGAGCGATGCTGATATAGATAAAGCTATTAAAGACGCACAAAAATATCAAGAAGAAGATAAAAAAAGGAAGGAAGAGGTGGAAATAAAAAACAATGCCGATCAGCTTATATATCAGAGCGAAAAGGTGTTAAACGAATCTAAAGACAAAATTTCTGCAAACGAACAGGAATCTATTAAAACTAATTTAGAGGCATTAAAAACTGCCGTTAAAGATGGCACTATTGATGACATAAAATCTAAACAAGAACAGCTGCAAAAGGCGTTGTATTCCGTATCTGAAAAGTTGTATAAGTCTGCTGCTTCTAACGGTGATGGAGCTGCTCAAGGCTCTACTGAAAATGTTAACAATACAGATAAAAACGGTAATGATGTTGTTGATGTGGATTATACAGATTTAGGTGATGACAAGAAATAATATTTAAATTTTGGTTATTTTAAAATATTTGGAGGAGTTATATTTTGTCGGGAAAACGAGATTATTATGAAGTGCTGGGCGTGGAAAGAGGCGCTTCTGAAAGTGATATAAAAAAAGCTTATAGGAAAATGGCGAAGTTATACCACCCAGATTTGCATCCCAACGATAAGGAAGCCGAAACTAAATTTAAAGAAATAAGCGAAGCTTACGAAGTGTTAACAGATAAACAAAAGCGTGCTAACTACGACAGATTTGGCCATGCTGGGGTGGATTCTTCCTATTCGTCTTCTTCTGGCGGAAGTGGCTTTGGTGGTTTTGGTGATATAGATCTTGGCGATATATTTGGCAGTATGTTTGGCGGTGGCTTTTCTGGATTTAATAGGGGCGCTGCCGCTAATCGCCCAGCAAAAGGTCAAGATGCCTACATAGGGGTTACTATATCTTTTTTAGAGGCGTGCCTTGGCGTTAGCAAAGAAATAGATGTTAAGAAAATGGGCAGGTGTGATGTTTGTGGTGGGTCTGGCGCTGCGTCTGGCTCTGCTCCTCAGAAATGCCCAAATTGTAATGGCACAGGCCAGGTGAAGGTTAGTCACCGTACTCCTTTAGGTTTTATGTCTTCTATAAGCGGTTGCCCACGTTGTAGGGGCAAAGGCAAAATAATATCTACTCCTTGTTCTAGCTGCGGTGGCAGTGGCACAAAGGCTATATCTAAAAAAATAAGAATTAATATTCCTGCAGGCATAGATGATGGGCAAACGTTAAAGGTGTCTGGTGAGGGAAATGTTGGGGAGAATGGCGGTTATAGTGGCGATTTAAATATTGCTGTAACCGTAAGGCCCGACCCAATATTTAGGAGGGAAGGCTACAATATACTGTGTGAAATACCAATAACCTACGCACAAGCTGTTAACGGAGCTGAGGTTGTTGTGCCCACAATTGAAGGCAAGGTGAAATATAATATACCTGAAGGCACGCAACCAGGCACAACATTTAGGCTAAGAGGCAAAGGTGTTAAGAAGTTAAATTCGTATGGCAAAGGAGATATGCTAATAACAACAACTGTGGAGGTGCCGCGTAATTTAACAGCTGCTCAAAAGGAAAAGGTTGTGGAACTAGATAAGATATTGAGCGAAAAGAATTATAAGGCAAGAAGAGGTTTTTTTGATAAGCTTAAAAGTATGTTTGAATAGTTTTTGCTATTATTAAAATAGTTATTCTTAAAAGGCGCCCTTAACATATCAACGACGTCTAGATTTATTAAAATTACTAAATGGAGGACGTTTATTTATAATGACAGAAAAAAATGAAGAATCTTTTTTAAAAAATTAGGATCACCAACAGACGTTAATCTTAAGTTATCGAATAAAATGATGAATGAAATGATGGCGCATGATGATAAGTTTGATGCAAAATCAAGATGTTTAGGAGAGATTATTAAAAAATTAAACCTTGCTGAATCAGAGATTAAATCTGAAAGCACTTGTTGTGAAGGATATTATTTGGAGTTTAAGGAGATATCTGATAGTGCAAAAAATGGTAATGTTAAAGATTATAAAGATTTATGTAAAACTATTGTAGCTATGTTAAACGCAGATGGCGGGTTAATATGTTGTGGCTTTAAAGAGCGTTCAGGTGATGATGGTATTAAATATTACATACCAGTTGGTTTTAAAAACGATGTGCATTTTAATGAGTTTGCAAATGAAGTTGTTGGCAGATTACGTAATAAATGTTTTATTAGTTATGTTAGTGGGAACTTTTCGGAAAAGGAAATTGGTATGCTTTTAGGTAAAGGAAAAATAAGTGAAATAAAAGAATTTCGAAAATTTCATATTCGTAGGATACGTGATGCAGGAACTGAATTTTCTGTTGTTGGAGATTCTTTTTTTATTGATTCTTATAAAGTTTCTGGTAAACTTTGTGCTTTTATTTTTATACCGCCATTATTAAAAAGTTATAAACCTGCTTTTTTGGCAGTAATTTAAGTTTTGCTCTTATAAGGGATAGGGACGCAGACGCGCAATTTTTTGAGAAAGATAATTGTGAAGCTATTCGTAAATTTTTTCGTGAACGTAAAGGTGAAGAATATGAAGAATATTTTGATGATGTTGATAAATTAATTTCACATTTAAGAGAAAATATAGATAAAGGCGTTTTATTAGGTGCTTATTGCCGTATAATGAATTCGGATTTTGTTCGCAAAGCACCTGTTGAATTAAAAAAATGTATAAAAAATTTCGTTGAAGGAAAATTGCCTATGGATGTTCCTTTTAAAGAAATGGAATTTAATATTGAGGGGATGTTTCGCAATTTTTTAGAAAAAGTTAAATTTAATTCTGATGAAGATAAAGAACGTTATATTGATAATGCAAAAGATAGTGATGAGATTTTTTATACTAGTCAATTAGTTTGTTGGAATATATTTTCTTTATTTTGCATTTTATCTTTGAAAAAGTATAATGATGATTATAAATTATTTCTGTTAATGCGCGGAATAATTGAAGATTTGCTCAACTTAGATTTTGGTGATTTAATGTTTAGGTGTTTTAGTCTTAGTGTTTATCTTTATGGTTTACATAATGATAAAGAGAGGAGTGCTTTTTATTCTATATGTGAGAGAAGTATTTTGCGTTTTCAACGTGATATTAAAAGAGGTATTTGTGATTTCGCAGAAAAGCGGGTGAGGAATGAGATTTCTATTATTTCATCGTTTATTGCCTATAAGCTTGCTAAAAAAGTAGATGGTTAGAGTTGTAGATATGGTTTTATGCTTTATATATTGCGCCTTTTAGTTTAGTTAGGCGCTTTAATTTTTTATAGGTGGTGTTATATGTATATAGTTAATAAAGAGCAGATGTATAGCAGTGACAGGTATACCACAGAAGTTATTGGAATAGATGAAGCTATTCTTATGGAAAACGCTGGGCAGAAGATGGCAGATGAAATAGTAAAACTAATGCCAAATAGCAGCAGTGTAACAGTGTTTTGTGGGGTTGGCAATAATGGTGGCGATGGGTTTGTTGTGGCTAGGCGGCTAAAGCAATTGGGTTTTAACGTTAATGTTGTTGTGGTTGGGGACGCTAACGGCTATAAAAACGCAGCTTATAACAATTTTAAAATATATAAAAATCTCGGTTATAGTGTTTTTAGTTATGATAATATAGATTTTAGTTTTTTTAATGTAGACGTTATAATAGATGCTATATTTGGTATTGGTTTTAGAGGAGATATGTGTGCTAATTTTAGTGATGTTATATTAAAAATAAACAACTCCAACGCTAAAGTGTTTTCGTTGGATATACCAAGTGGCGTGTATTGTGATAGTAATATACCATGCAATGTGGCTGTTAAAGCAGATTATACACTAACAGTTTCGTTTTTTAAAGATAGCGCATTTTTATATCCTGCACGGTTAAATTATGGGCAGATATTTTTAATTGACGCTGGCATAGTGTTAAACAAATCTGAAATAGGCAACGTGAAGCGGTTATGGGGTTATTCTAATTTTAAAAATACCTTTCCAAAACGCAAATTAAACACTAATAAAAGCATGGAAGGCAAAATATTAATTGTGGGCGGCAGTAAAAATATGGTTGGCGCTTTAATATTAGCTACCAAATCTTGTTTTGAAGCTGGCGCTGGCCTTGTTTTCGTTGCAACGCCAGAATTTGTGCGCGCTCACGTTATAAATAATGTGTTTGAGGCCACATATATAGATTGTTGTGAGGAGTTTGGAGTTTTAACAGATTTTAATATGTGTAAAAATATAGACGTTTTAGCGTGCGGGCCGGGGCTTGGCAGGAAAGATGTTACTAGAGCTGTTGTTAAAAAGGCTATTAGTTTAAATGTGCCTATTGTGCTTGATGCAGATGCTTTATATTTTCTAGACGCTGAGCTTTTAAATGCTATAAAAAACAGGAAATTTCCTACAGTGCTTACACCGCATGCTGCGGAAATGGCTCGGCTTTGCAATTGCAGTGTTGAATATATAGAAAATAACAGGTTTTCTATATCTAAAATTAAGGCTGTAGATTGGGGCGCATATATAGTTTTAAAAGGGCCAAACACAGTAATATCTACCCCATCTGGCACACAGATTGTAAACACTAGTGGCAATTCTGGGCTTTCTAAAGGTGGCACTGGTGACGTGTTAACTGGCATTATAGCAGCTTTTATAGCTAAGCATAAGAATATAGAGCATGCAATATTAAATGCGGTATACATGCACGGTAAGGTATCGGAGTTTTTGGTTGCGGAAAAATTAGAAACAAATAACACAGTAAACGCCACAAAGTTAATAGCCAATTTTAATAAAGTGTTATAATTTTTGCTTTATATAAAAAAATAGAACTTTAATAAGAAATACGCAACTCTTATTAAAGTTTTTATTATATTTAAATATTTAAAGCTTAGAATTTAATATATTTAGCTGGGTTTATTGGCTTGCCTTTAAACCTAATTTCAAAATGCAGGTGTATTCCCTGAGCATCACCAGTTTTGCCAACCTTTGCGATCTGAGTGTTTACGGTTACTTTCTGGCCAACCGTAACTAAGGTGGTATCACAATGCGCATACAATGTTGTAAAAAGTGGTTTACCGTCTTTATCGTAGTGTTCTATAAGAATATGGTTGCCATAGCCTCTAAATCCTTTTGTTTTGTTATTTCCTATATGTATAACTTTTCCGTCTTTTGCGGAGTAAATAGATATTTTTTCATTGAAAGTAGACAAATCCGCCCCTTTATGGCCGCCTGGAACAAAACCTCTTTCAAATTTATATTTGCCCTTTAACGGACAAACAAAACTTTGTTTTCCATTCTGGTTTTCATTTTTTTCATTTTCTTTTTTGTTTAATTTTCCTTCTTTTTGTTTGCCCTTTTTATCTTTTATTTTTTCTTCTTTACTGTTATTGTTTTTTTCTTGTTTAGTTTTAGAAGCAGCTTGCTCTTTATTATTAATAATTTGCATTATAGCTGATGTTGGGTCTTCTTTTTTATTTTCTTCTTCTATTTTTTTTTGCATTGCTTCGCATTTCTTTTTGCTTTCTTCAATAAATTTCGACCTCAACTCGGTTTCGTTTAACATTTTGTTCAAATTTTCCACGTTTTTGCTTAACTCTTCATTCAAACTAGATATTCTAGATATTGTTTTGTTAGACTCAATTATTTTGTTATCTATATCTTGAACTTTTCTAGATAGTTCATTAAAGTGCTGTATCTTTAAATTTTTTTGAGTTTCTAAATTTTTAATATTATCGGAATAAGAAGTAATAACGTTATTACTATAATCTGTGCACTTTTTAGTATATTCCACATTTTTGGTAAAGTCGTTTATATTATCTGCGTTCATAAGCAAATTCATATTGTTGTTAAAATTATTAGAATTATCTGTATAGTTCTCCAGTACAATATATTTCACATTTTCTTCCAAGTTTTTGCTATCATTTTCTAAATTTTCTACGTTATTATTTATTGCGTATATAGTTTTTTTAATGTTTTCCATTTCAAATACAGATTTATCTATTGTTCCGTCGTATTGTTTGTTTTGTTCTTTTAGTTTCTCGCGTTCTTTTTCTAAATTATTTATTCTAGATTCAGTATCCAAAATTTGTTTTTTTAATTGTTTTTGATTTTCATTTTGTGCTTTGCTTTCTGCGTTTAAAGAGCTTATTTTTGAATTTATTTTCTGTTTTTCACGCTGTTCTTCTTCTGCTATTTTAACCGTTTTAGCATATACTTTTAAAGGCATCGCCACATGCATAAGCTGCGAACAAGATACAAAAATACCGATATACTTTTTCAGATTTATTTTCATGCAATCTCCTCCAGTATTATTTATTATCATGTTTAAATTTTTAAATATCTCCTAAGGCTTATTAAGCTGCCAATAGAGCCTGCTACAACGCCGCCTAATATAAAACCAATAGCCATATTAACGCTCACAACTCTAAACCCAATTAGCGTGGAAAACATAGAATTTATAAAGCCAGATTTTGTTTTTGTTAGCATTAAAACTATTGTTTTATATAAAAGCCCAGTTAGGCAAAAAGCAATAATAGCCGATATCAACCCAATTGAAGCGCCTTCCACAAAAAAAGGAAATCGCACAAAGCTATCTGTTGCCCCAACCTGTTTCATTATTGCTATTTCTCTTCTGCGTGTAAACACAGTAGCCCTAATGGTGTTTGAAATTATAACCAAAGAAGCAGCTATTAACGCTATTATTAAAACAGTGCTAAAAATTCCAGCTGTGTTACTAAATTCTGTAATAGTATTTGTGAAATCTTTGGGCACATTAGTTTTATATATAATATCTTTATATTTTTGGTCTGTTGTTATCTGTAGAACTTCGTCCATGTTTTCTATTTTTTTTACGTGCACAGAAATAGAAGGGGGAAGTATATTATTCTTCTTAAGCAATTCAGATACAGAATTTTTAAATTCTTTTGTAACCGAATTTCTGTTTATTCTTTCGGAGTAGTTTAAAAGTGCCTGTTCTTTAGACGTGAAACTCACAGACTCAACGTTGCTGTTGTTCCTAAATGCGTTAGATAGTTCATCTATCTGTTCTTTTGTGGCTTCATCTTTTAAAAATACCTCTATGGCTCCTTGCTGCCCCATAAAAGATATTATATTTTTTATATTTTCTTTTAAAAGAACAGAAAACCCTACTATTAGAAGGCACGCAGTTAACACTCCTATTGAAGCTAGTGTCATGAATATATTGTTTAGCAGGTTTTTTAAGCCTTCTGAAAACAGATATTTAACACTATTAAAATTCATACTTTTACCTCTTTAATTTCATTTTGCAATTTAACAGCTTCATTTTGAGGTTTTATAACTCCATCAAATTTTATGGTTTTGTCTTCTATGCGCACAACGCGCTTGCCAAAATCTTTAACTAAGTTATGTTCGTGTGTTATAACAATTACAGTAACCCCCAAATATTTATTCAAATCTACTAATAATTTTACTATCTGGTAAGACATAACAGGGTCTATGTTGCCTGTAGGCTCGTCTGCTATTAAAATAGGTGGGTTACTTGCCAACGCTCTTGCTATCGCAATTCGTTGTTGTTCTCCTCCAGAAAGCTCTGTTGGGTATTTGTTTGCTTTGCCGGAAAGATTTACCATATCTAATATATCTGGAACACGTTTTTTTATATATCTACTAGAATAGTTTGTAACTCTCAAAACAAAAGCTACGTTGTCAAAAACAGTCATCTTGTTTATTAATCTAAAATCTTGAAACACCATGCCCACACTGCGCCTGTAGTAGGGCACCTTTTTTCTGCTCAAACTAACAAGATTCTGTCCGTTTACTATTAATTTTCCCGAAGAAGGCCTATATTCGAGAGACAAAAGTTTAAAAAATGAACTTTTGCCAGAGCCAGACCGTCCAATTATGAAAAAAAACTCACCTTTCTTAACCTTTAAGTTTATATCTCTTAAAACGTCGTTGTAGGGGTCGTAACCAAAACAAACATCCTCCATATATATCATATAATCTTCCATATACGTTATGACTTTCTCCTTATAAAATTTACCCAACAGGATTACTACTTTTAATTGGCAAAATCTAAATATTTTTGAACCATTATGGCTAATTTAAATGTTATGGCTTCTTCAAAATTTCTGAGGTCTAGGCCGGTTAAACTTTTAATTTTATCTAGCCTATAAATAAGAGTATTTCTATGTATAAAAAGCTTTCTGGAAGTTTCCGAAATGTTAAGATTATTTTCAAAAAACGAATTCATAGTACGAATTAGTTCCTCATCTAGCTTTTCTATTGTTTCTCTTTCGAGAACTTCGCTCAAAAAATCTTCACAAACATTTGTTGGCAGCTTATATATTAACCTTGTTAAGCCAAGAGAATTAAAACAGAT